>USHT01000007.1 GCA_900554455.1 uncultured Collinsella sp. | reverse complement strand
GCACAACGCCGCCGGCAACTCCCCACTCAACAACAAGCCCCGCCAACCGCAATCCCCAAAGGAACCGCGTTCAGCGGGGCCCAAGCGAGCTCCCCCAAGGGATAACGCTCGCAACACGAACAGCTCAGCCGAGCAGCGCGCTACTCCTCCCAGTAAGCATCTGCAAGCAGCTTAAAGCAGATCTTCTTGACCGGCTGCGCGCCATCGCCCGAGAACTCGAGCGTGGGCATATGAGGCTCGCCGGCAACAAACAGCGCAAACTTGTCGTCAGCAAGATCGCCGGCGATCGAAGCGTCGGAATCGACCAGATCGTAGTCGTCCTTCTCGTCAAACTCCTGGACCAGCGTCAGACTGCCCGTGGCAACCTTAAAGGCCTCGCGACCCTCAATGTCGATCTGCAGGTCGTGATAGCGCTGATGCGTCTCGTAGTGGGCCTCGGCCTCGGGACGCGTCGTGGGAGCCATGACGTTCGCAAAGACCTTGTCGCCCAGAATCGGATGGCTGCCGACCTCGAGCTCCGCCGGGTCGTTCTCCTCGAGCCAGTCGATCAGCACGTCGAGGCCCTTGAGCATTCCGCGGTACTCCTCGATATCGCCCAATGCACCGTAAATCATCTAAATCCCCTCTCGGATCGCTTCCTTGGCGGCTACTCGGCAAACGCGTTACCGACGCTGTTGCCACCCACACACGTCTCGACCAGGGTAAGGTCGGGACTGAACACGACAAAGCCGGCGTCGCGCCCCAGCATAATGCTACCGCACTTGTCGTCGACATGAGCTGGCAACCGATGCCGGGGCCGCAGCACAAGCTCCTACAGCTCGGTCACGACAACGCCGTTGTAGACCTCGTCCCAACGGTCCATGACCAGATGGCCGGTCATGGGATCCATGGCATTGAGCTTGCCGCAGGTGTTGGCAGTACGCAGCACCGTCTCGTCGTCCGCGCCAGCAGCAATGGCATGCGCGAAGCCAGCGATAGTGGAGTCACCAGAGCCCGTGGCGTTAACGGCAGGGATATCGGGCGTCTTTGCGCGGAACGCACGGCCATTGTGGAAGCCAACGGAGCCGGCAGCGCCCATGGACACGACGACCCAGGGGATATCGGAGAAGCGGGCATCAGAGGCGAGCGCGGCGCGGAGCTCGTCCACATCGTCGGTGGTAAAGCTCGTGCCCAGAAGGCCGTTAATTTCGGTCAGGTTAGGCTTAACCAGCTCAGGCTTGACCTCGGACTTGAGCGCAGCCTCGAGCGAGGCGCCCGAGGTATCGAGCAGCACCTTGGCGCCGGCGTTCTCTGCAATGCCCGTGATCTTAGCGTAGTAGTCCGCCTCGACGCCGCGGGGCAGCGAACCCGAGATGGTAACGACAGCGGCCTTGCTCGCAAGCTCGGTAAACTTGGCGGTAAAGGCATCGAGCTCCTCGGGGGCAATCGTCGGGCCGCTCTCGAGCAGCTCGGTCTGGTTGCCGGCGTGGAGGATGTTGAGGCAAATACGAGTCTCGCCCTTGATGGGTACAAAATCATTCTTAATGCCGTTGGCATCCATGAGCTCAGCCATGTAGGCACCCATGTGGCCGCCGAGCAGACCGGTTGCCACAACGTCGTCGCCCAGCTGACCAAGGACGCGGGCTACGTTAAGGCCCTTGCCGCCGGCGGTCTTTTCGGGCGTCACACGGTTGACGTCGTCGATGACGAGCTCATCGAGCTGATAGCGCGTATCGACAGACGGGTTCATCGTAACGGTGAGGATCATTTTTAGTTCCTTATCTCGCAGGCTCCTTGTGCCTCGCGATACGAGTCGACAAAACGGAATTACAGGATCTCAATCGTGAACGAGCGCACGATGGTTTCTTTGGGCTTGGCGATAAGGCAGCCGCGCTTGTGCTCAAGCACGTCGTCCTCATCGGAGCAGGTCGAAAGACCGCCCCAGGGCTCAACTGCCACAAAATCACCCTCGGGCTTGCTCCACACAATGAGGTACGGGAAGCCCTCAAAGCTCAGGCGAACACCCTTGTCCTCGCCCTTTTTGGAAAGCGTGACCTGACGGCTCTCGAGCACGTCAAAGATGGTCTCCGCAAAATCGAAGAGCTCATGCGACAAAGGCAGCGTCTTTCCCACCATGGGGTTCTTGGAGCGCCTGTCCACATTAATCAAGCCAGTCGAGGGGACGGCAGTGCAAAGCTCAGCAGCTTCGTCCTTCTCAAAGCGCAGCTCGTAGTCCGTATAGGCCTCGCCCTCATCGAGCGGGCACCTAAAGCCGGGGTGTCCACCGATAAAGAAAGGCATGTCCTCGGTGCCCTCGTTGGTAACCTCATAGGAGACGCGCACGGCGGCGTCCTCGAGCGTATAGCGGGCGACAAGCTTAAACGGATACGGATAATCGCTCAGCAGCGCGGCGTTATCCTCCGAAGCCAGGCACATCGCCAGCTCGTTCTCGCTCTGGCTCAGCAGCTTCCACTCCTGTTTGCGCGCAAACCCATGGCGAGCGAGCTTTACATGATGCCCGGCAAACGTCATGGCGTTGTTATCGCGCAAGCCTCCGCAAATCGGGAAGCAAATCGGTGCCTGGCCAGACCACACGGCGGGATCGCCCTGCCACAGATACTCGCGGCCTCCGGCCTCAATCGAGGTAAACGAACCGCCGGCCGTGGACACCTTAATAGAAATCGAATCGTTGGAGAGAGCGTATTCCATTGTCCATCCTTTCGAACAACTGCTTTTTGCTCTCAAGTACCCGTCTCGGCCCTAACCAAAGGACAAACCCGCACGTTCATCGATGCGTCCGGTATCCCAGCCATGTAACGGGGTACCATACAGACATTGATGCAATTACAGCTGAAAGGCCTTCTTATGCGAACCATCATCCTCTACGCCTCGCGCCATCACGGCAATACGAAAAAGCTCGTGGACGCCATCGTCGAGGCACACCCCGAGATCGATACCCTCGACGTCAAGGCGCTCGGTAAAAACGAGTACCCCGACCTGCACGAATACCATCTGATCGGCGTCGCCACGGGCATTTATTACTCCGAGATCGACAAAGATATGGCGCGCGTGCTCACGAACGTGCTGCAGCCGCAGGACAAGGTGTTTGGCCTTATGACCTACGGTGGCAAAAACAAGTGGTACGGCAAGGATATCGATGGCATCTGCCGCATGAGGCAGGCCATCTTTATGGGTGTCTACGGCTGCCCCGGCTTTGATACGTGGGGACCGTTCAAGCTCGCCGGCGGCGTCCAGAAGGGGCACCCAACTGCCGAAGAGATTAAGGGAGCCGTCGATTTCTTCAACAAAATCGAAGACGAGTACGGCGACATCATCGTCGAAGAGTATGCCAAGCGCGAGAAGCGTCTAGCCTACGAGAAGGAGCATCCTGCAGGAGGTCTGGTGGCCGGCGTCAAGCGCACGGCAAAGAAGATCGCTAACAAGCTGTAACTGTGAAGGTGCTTTTGAGCGTTTAACCCATACGGCGGGTCCGAGCAGATTCGGGCCCGCCGTCTTTTTCTATCGTTACTCGGTAAAGGCGTTGCCGACGCTCTGGCCGCCAACATACGTCTCGACGAGGGTAAGCTCATGGTCGAACACGACAAAGTCGGCGTCGCGACCCGGCATGATGCTGCCGCACTTATCCTCGATGTGCGCGGAGCGTGCCGGCACCTCGGTTGCCATGCGAATGGCGATATCGGCGCTGGCGATGCCCCAGTCAACGATGTTCTTGACGCCCTGGGCAAGCGTGAGCACCGAGCCGGCAATGCTCTTGCCGTCGGCGAGCCAGCACAGGTTGTCCTTCATGATGACGTCCATGCCACCACTGGTGTAGCTGCCCTCGGGCATGCCGCCGCAGCCCAGGCAGTCAGTGATGAGCACCGTGTGTTGCCAGCCCTTTGCCTGCAGCAGCGCCTTGATGGCGGCAGGGTTAACGTGCTTGCCGTCACAGATGATCTCGGCGTAGGTCTCGGGCGTGGACATGGCAGCGCCCACGACACCGGGCTCACGGTGATGCAGCCCGCGCTGGCCGTTATAGGTATGCGTAAAGCAGCTGGCACCGGCGTTGATGGCGGCGATGCACTCATCGTAGGTGGCGTCGGAGTGACCGATGCTGGTCACCACACCCTTGGCGTTCAGAGCAGCCGCATAAGCAGCGGCACCGTCGCGCTCGGCCGCCATGGCGCTCTTAACGATGCGACCGCCCGCAGCCTCCTGCCACTGATCGAAGACCTCCTCGGAGGGATCGATAAGATAAGCGGGGTTCTGCGCGCCCACGTGCTTCATGGTAAAGAAGGGGCCCTCCAGATAGATGCCCTGAATGCGAGCACCGCAGAAGTCAGGGCCGCGACCCTCGTCCGCCTGGGCGATGGCGGCGCAGGCATCCTTGATCTGCTCGACGCCATCGGTGAACGTCGTGGGCAGCCAGCTGGTGGTACCGCGACGGGCGAGCTCGGTCGAGCTTATATCAATGCCCTCGGGATCGTTATCGGTAGTCGAGTGGTTATAGAAGCCATGGATGTGAGTATCGACCATACCCGGTGCGATCCACGATCCCGTGTAGTCCTTAATCTCGCAAGAGGGCTCGTCGGCCTGCCAGGCGCCAAAAACGCCATCCTCGACCATAAGATAGCCGCCCAGTTGCGGGCCTGCCGGCAAGAAGAACTTGTCAGCCTTAATTGCGTACGTGCTCATATGCACTCCTTGCTTCTAAAGCAGTTGACTGTGGTAATGCTTATACCCGGTCCATGTAAAAACAAAAAGCGCCCGCCCGCCGTTATGAGCGGACGGGCGCCCTTACAGGGGGACGCGATTAAGCGGTGAAGGGGTGAATCGTCACACCCTTGACCACGCGGTTGACCGTGCCGGTGGGGCTCGGCGTATCGGGCGTGTTGCCCACGCGCACGGAGTTGAGCAGGCTGATAGCCTGGGCAAACATCACGAACGGCAGGGCAAGGTAGCCCTCGGGAAGCGCCTCGTAGCCCTTAAAGGTGAAGGACTCGCCCTCGTAGACGGTAGCGCCATCCTGCTGAACGGCAACGGTGTGCTGAGCAATCTTGTCGCCACCGATCTCGTTGAGGATGTCGATGTCGTACTGACGGGTGTAGGCGTCGTTGTTGACGAACACGAAGACGAGCGTCTTATCGTCGACGAAGGACTTAGGTCCGTGACGATAGCCCATGGAGGTGTCGTAGGAAGTAGCGACCAGACCGTGAGCGAGCTCGAGGATCTTGAGCTGGCTCTCCTGGGCAAGGCCACCGAAGGAGCCAGAGCCCAAGTAGGTCACGCGGTTGAAGTCGCCAGCCAGGTAATCGGCGATCTCAGGCTCACGGGAGATGACCTCCTCGCCCATCTTGGCAATCGTCTCGACCCACTCGGCCTTCTGCTCGTCAGAGGCAGTGTCGAAAATAAGGGTGGAGAGCAGGGTCATGCAGGAATAAGAACCGGTCATGGCGAAGCCCTTGTCGTTGGCGCGCGGAATGAGCAGCGTCAGCGCGTTGGGATCATCGGCAGACTCGACGGCGAGCTTGCCCTCGGGAGCGCAGGTGATGTTGAGGAACTTGACGTTGTGGACGAGCTCCTTGGCAACGGCAACGGCGGCAAGGCTCTCGGGGCTGTTGCCAGAGCGGGCAAAGGAAACCACGAGCGTGGGATCCTCGGCACGCAGGAAGTCGCGCGGGGCGCTCACGATGTCGGTCGTGGCAATGGGCTTAAAGTCGTAGAGATCAGTGTTGCCAGCGTGACGCAGGTACGGGGCGCAGGTATCGCCAACGTAGTCGGACGTACCGGCACCGGTGAAGACAACGGACAGACGGCCCTCGCCCATAGCGCGAGCCTCAGCCAGGAAGGCCTCGATGGCCTCCTTGTTCTCGCGATAGATGTTGAGCGTATCACGCCAAAGCTCGGGCTGCTGAGCAATCTCGGCCGTGGTGATCTGGGCGCCGAGCTCGGTGAGCTCCTCGACACTCTTCTCGAACATTTCTAATACCTCTCTCTAGAAGTAATCCTCTGACGTGCAATTATACACTTCGGTTGGTTATCTGGTAGTAACCAGTTAAATGCAAAGAATCACCATATGGAAACGATGCGAACACTAGTTGCTACGCTGGTGGTAAACCTTGTATTTAAACTGATCGGCACGAGCAACCGAGAGTGTGTACTCCACAACCTCGTTTGACTCGTTATACGTAGTCCTGACCAAATCGAGCACAGGCGAGCCCTCGACAATTCCCAAAAGGTGGGCATCGGTGGGACGGGCTATGCTCGCATAGAACTCCTCTTCGGCCACGCGTATCTTTTGCTGAAAGTCTTGCTCGATCACATCGTAAAGCGGCTTACGCTCCAGCAGCGGTCGCTTTAGGGACAGAAATTGACGAACCGGTAGATAGCTGCGTTCGACCATCATGGGCATGTTATCGGCAGAACGAAGGCGCTTGAGCTTAAAGATACGGTCGCCGATGCGGCATCCCATATGCTCGGCCAGATTCTTATCGGCCTCCATCTCGCAAAACTCGAGAATCGTAGTCTCTGGATCGCGACCCATCGCACGCATCTGCTCAGTAAAGCTGTAGGACTGCATAAGGTTGGTTGCTTTTGCCGAACGGTCGGTCACAAAGGTGCCGCGACCGTGCTGCCGAACCACCAGTCCTAAACGCTCCAGTTCCTGCAGAGCCAGGCGTACCGTAGTGCGCGAGAGACCATAGCGCTCCGAAAGTTCGCGCTCGGAAGGAATCATGTCACCGGCGCGATATTCATGGTCAATCTTTTCGGTCAGAATATCGACCAGCTGATCGTACAGCGGTTGCTTACGCGCTCCGATCGCCATCCTATCCTCCCTTTTGCTCGAATTCGGCTAACTACCTAGGGTGTTAAGCATTATCAGTCCGCAACACCCGAATCATCAAGAAAACAAAAGCCGCGCGCTCTTTCGAGCACGCGGCTTTTAACATACACATGGCTTAAGGGGTCGGGGTGTGAGCCGCGTAGGGACACACCCCTCAAGCTAGAGCCTTACCAGATGCTCGGCCAGAGACCAAGCGGGCCAGCGCCCAGGATGCCAAGGACAAAGAGCAGGAGAATGCCCTTGGTCGGGGTCCAGCTGTGCTTAGCGAACATGTAGTAAAGCAGCAGCGTAAGCATAAGCGGGACGAGCTTCGGGACGATGGTGTTGAGGGTGTCGGCAACAGAGAAGTTGACCGGATCCTCGGTGACGGTGCCGTAGGTAACGGACTCCATGCCGTTGCCCAGATCGGTGACGCCGCACTCGACAGCGTTGCCGTCGGCATCGGAAGCGGTGAGGGCGTTGCCGTCCTCATCGGTCATGGCGATGGTGCCGGCCTCAGCGGTCTCGGTATCGATGCCCTCCATACCGGTGAAGTTCTCGGCCTCCTTCTCGGAGACGATCACGGTAGTAGCGGAGAGGCCACGGGTGGTGCCGTTGGGGATCTGGAGGTTGATCTGGGTGCCACCCATGGTGACGACCAGGCAACCGACGACGAAGACGCCCATGATGGAAGCGGCACGCGTGAAGGCCTGCATGTTGGCAGTCAGAGCGTCAATAGCGCTGGTGCCAAGCTTGTAGGACCAGTTCATGAGCCAGAAGCGCAGAGCGAACTGGACGACGTTGAAGATCACCAGGAAGATGATCGGTGCAGCGGCGTTGCCGTTGATGGCCATGTTGGAGGTGATGCCGGCCGTGATAGGCACGAGCGTCAGCCAGAACAGGGCGTCACCGATACCACCGAGCGGGCCCATTGCGGCGACGCGGACGGCGCGGATCGTGGGGATGTCAACCTTGTTCTGCTCGAGCGAAAGCACGATGCCCATAACAAAGGTGACAAGGAACGGGTGGGTGTTGAAGAACTCCAGGTTGTGGCTCATGGAAGCCGCGAGGTCGTTCTTGTTGGTGTGGATCTTCTCCAGACCGGGGATGATGGAGTAGAGCCAGCCAGCGGCCTGCATACGCTCGTAGTTGAACGATGCCTGCAGGAAGCAGGAGCGCCAAGCCATCTTGTTGAGGGTCTTCTGGTCGAGCTGCGGAGCAGGAGTGAGATCCTCGTAGTGCTCCGGGATCACATACTCATTAGATGCCATCTTCGAAGTCACCTCCGTCAGAAACAGCTGCACCCTTCAGCTCGGTCTGCTGCTGGAAGTCCCAGAAAGCGATGCCGAAGCCGATGAGAGCGAGGATGAGCAGAGCAGGGGTTGCCAGAGAATCGTTGGCAACGGTGATGAGCGCGAGGCCAAAGCCCATGAGGAAGAAGCCCCACATATCGCGGTTCATCATAACCTTGAGCAGGACGGCGAAGCCGACGAAGCGCATCATGCCGCCTGCAGCGGAGAGACCGGTCTGCAGCCAGGTCGGGATGGCGGAAGCGATGGTCTGACCGATGGTAGCGCCAGCGATGAAGAACAGGGTGACGACGACAGCGAAGATCAGGCCAAGCAGAGCCATGGCGAAGTAGTTCAGGCGCTCGATGCCCTTGGTGTCCGCGTTGTGAGCCATGTTATCGGCCGTGGACATAAGCGGGGACATAAGCGTGAAGACCAGGGTAACGCCAAGCTGGCCAAGCAGAGCGAACGGAATGGCGAGGCCGACTGCCGCGTTGGGCTCGAGGCCCGTGGCGATAGCGAGAATGGCTGCCATGATGCCGCCGATGACGGCGTTAGGCGGCTGAGCGCCTCCGATCGGCATGTTGCCGATCGTCATGAGCTGATAGGTACCACCCACGAGAAGACCGGTGTTGAGGTCGCCAAGGATAAGACCGATGACGGCGCCGGTGACGATGGGCTGATAGAGAGACTCGAGGAAGTCAAACTGGTCGATTGCCGCGATGAACGTGACGACGAAGACCAGAGCGATCTGGATGATCGAGTATTCCATCTTGCTCCTCCTTTCAAAATGAATGTACGCACTTTGGATATCACGTACAGAACGTCAGGGTTTCACTCCTGACAACGTGGATCACGAGGATTACGAGAAGAGCTTGCTCGTGTCCTCAACAGGCGTGCTCGGAACGCGCCTGATCTCCAACTCCACCCCCAATTCCTGCAGCTCTTTAAACGCAGCGACATCCTCGTCGTTAACTGCGACGGAGGTGGCGACTTGGCGCTTTCCTTCCGACATGTGCATGTTGCCGATGTTTACCTTCTTTATAGGCACACCGCCCTTGACGAGCGTAAGCACGTCTTCCGGTGTTTCGGCCACGATGAAGATCTTCTGGCGCGGGCTCGCCTTGCCAATGACGTCGATGGTCTTCTGCAGGGAGAAGAAACGCGTAGCGACGCCGGCGGGAGCGGCCATCTTCATGAGGTTCTGGCGCATGGTGTTGGACGCCACGTCGTCGTTGGCGACGAGGATGAGGTTGGAGCCCAAGGTGGAGTTCCACTGGGTGGCAACCTGACCATGAACCAGTCGGTTATCGATGCGGGTAAGAAGAATGTTGGGTTCTGCCATGTTGATCAGCTTCCTTTCGTTATTTGCTGACGACAGTTACTTGATCTCCTGAATCGCGTAACGCGAAACATCTACGACGGCACCGGATCGGACTTTGATCTGGACCTTTTCGCCTTCGATGCCCTTGACGGTTCCGTAGATACCGCCGGCGAAAAGAACCTCTTGACCCGGCTTGAGCTCGGTGTGCAGCTCCTTGAAGTACTTCTGCTTCTTCTTCATGTTGATTTGCGACCAGATGGTGTAAATCAAGCCCATGATGACAAGCAGGCCTAAAAGGGCGACCGAGGAGCTCAGGACGTTGGCTCCGAAATCGGCCATTAGATGCCGTCCTCGTCGCCGAAGATATCCTCTTCGTCGGAGCCGGCAACGGATGCGACCGTCTGGGCGGTGATGCCCGTCTGGCCAACGGTCACGGCCTGCTCGCCAAGCTCGGCGAGCGTGGCGTTGCCGCGGAGGAACAGAAGCTCAATAACCATGGGAAGGTTGGTGCCGGTCAGAACCTCGACGTTGTCGACATCCTGGGCAATCATCATCGACTGGTTGAACGGGGTACCACCGAGCAAGTCGGTAAAGACGAGCACGCCATCGCACTCCTCGCGCATGGCGGTAATAGCGGCGCGGAGATCCTCACCGTAGGAAGCAGCCTGGTCGCCCTCAAAAGGAACGACGGTAAAAGCAGGCTGGTCGCCGGCAACCATAGCGATAGCGCTTGCAAGGCCGGGTGCGAACTGTCCATGACCGGTAAGAATAAAGCCAACCATTCAAATTTCCCTTCCGAAGGTGTGTACGATCTGAGTCCGATGATTTTCGGAAGCCAGCGGGCGCTCGCCCTTAAAGCTTCTTAGAAAGCGTACTTTGAAGACCAGTGGTTTCTAAACTGGTAGTAACCACGTGACGTGTTGTTGTCACTATATCACCACAGAAGAGGTCGCTTTCGTTGATTCATACAGTAAAACGTTTTTGCACCGCTCACGGTAAAAAATCGACCGTTTACCGCTCGTTAACACTTCTACCTGTGGTTTTGAAACCGTTTCGAAATGTTATGGCGAAAGATCGGAACTCTTTTCGTGTCAATACAACGCAGGGCGGCTAAAAATAGCGTAAAGAAAAATTGCAGGTCATTGTAAAGATATGTGAATTGGTCTTTTTGACTTAATACCAGTTAGAACCAGTTTTGAGATTATCGGTGAACGGTAGTTTTCGACCGTTCACCGGTTATTTGCATTCGTTTACGGCCGTTTTCCTAGATGAATTGGGGAGACCCGATGAAGCACTTGCGCGGTTGCAGGATATTTCAATACTCGTCCATCCCCCCGCGCGCCAAACTCCCACTCCCTGAATGTGCCATAAGCTCTCGCTATTCGTCTTACAAACATTACTTACTCTATTCTGTAATTGTTTATCGTTTATCGTTAAGTATGTTATAAGATTTAAGTATCATCCAAGACATTGGTTGGAGGAGCTATGATCCGCTGGAACGTATCCAAATCGAATGAAGCCATCGACCGTGAACAGGCAATAGCCAAACTGAGGAAGCTCACTCGCTACTGCAAATGGGCCACAATCTGCACCACCGTGGCGCTCGCTCTGGGACTCCTCGCAGTCATTGCAATCGAACTTCTACTCATATTGCCTAGCCTCTCCCAAGGGTTCTGTCTCCAATCCGTAGAGCTTGAGGCTAGCGAAGGGCCAATTCTCGCTCTCGTCGGCGCCAATGAACAGACCCCTCTTATGCTTGTCGCGCACGACGGTCATACTGCCATAGGGAGCGGCATGATGATATGCCTCGCGCTTGCCATCGCGTTAAGCGCGTACAGGTTTTTCTCCGCCATTGAAAAGGCGGGCAGGCCCTTTGACCTCGAATGCATCCGCATACTACGTCAAGTAGGACATTTGTTCCTTTTCGGCGGCGCCGCTGTGAAACTTTTTGGTGCCATAGTCACAGGGCTGATACTCTCAGGATTTGGCGGCAGCTTTACGGATGCACTTGGCGGGCAGCATCTCGACCTCTCTATGCTCTTTGCAGGCCTAATTATTAGCCTGATTGCCAGCATCTTCCAGTACGGGTGTATCCTGCAAAAACAAGATGACGAGTTGCTCTAGGGGGAATCCATGATTATTCTGCGGCTCGACCGCATGCTTGCCGAACGCAAGATTTCATCCAAAGAGCTTGCGGAACGCGTGGGTATCTCCCAGGTCAATATGTCGCGCATTAAGACGGGCAAGGTTTCTGCCATACGTTTTTCAACTCTTGACGCGATATGCCGGGCACTCGACTGCCAACCGGGCGATGTTCTGGAATACATACCTGACGATGAAGCCGATAGCCTCTTTGGGCTTAAAGATGAATAGCCATAATTAAGCCGCCAATCACGCCCTCAACGCAAAAAGCCCGCCAGAACGATGCGTTCTAGCGGGCTCAATCAGATATTTCGACTTCGCGCTCGAAAGCTCAGGCAGATCCTACGCAAACAGGCCGTAGATGCTGATGTTGGCCTTGGCGTAGAGACCGTTAGCATACTCGGTCCACTTGGAGCTGGCGCTCGAAGCCTGCGAAGAGTACTGCTGGTAGGCGGTGTAATAGGCGGTCATGGCCTGCTTGTAGGTAGCGCTATCAGCCGTAAAGGCATCGTCAGCGAAGGCCTTAGCGTAGGTGCTATCGGCGTCCTTCCAGGTGCCCTTTTCGCTATCCCACTCGTCGCCGGCAAGTTTGATGATGTAATCGGCGTAGTCCTTGCTCGCGGTCTCCTCGTTGCCGTCAGCAGGCTCGGCCGGGGCGGTCGGCATGCTTGCGGAGCTATCGCCCACCTTCTTCTTGTAGAGCTTCTGCAGCGTCGCGGACTGACGGACGATCTGCTTGGCCTGGTCCTTGGACACGCCGTACTGCGTGGCCATGGTCTTGTAGTCCGAAGTGCCGATGGAATCCTCGGCGTACTTCTTCATCTCCTTAGAAGAGACGGTGATGCCCTCGTCCTCGGCAGCGTCGAGCAGGATCTTGTTGCGCACGTAGGACAGGATAACGTCGGCGGACGGAGCGGTGTAGTTGCCATCGCTATCCTTGACAGTGTCGAGGCTGTACTGGCTCTCGATGGCCTCGCGCGCGGTGATATCGCTCTTCTTGCCGTTGTAGCTATAGCTTGCCACGGTCGAATCGAGCTGGTCCTCGGTGAGGGTCGCCGAGCCGACACCCTTGCCGCCAAAGCCGCCATTGCCAATAAAGAAGCCGACCACCGCAGCGATCACGACTGCAACCACGAAGGCGGCGATCATCGTCTTCTTGTGCTTGGATGCATGGTCGTCCGCATCGGAGTCGTCCTCGTCCTGCTCCTCAGGCATGAGGTTCTCGTCGGCGGCGTCCGCGGCGATCTTTGCCTCCAGGCGAGCATCCTCCTCCTCGGTGGTCGTGCCGGCGGCAATATGTTCGGCAGACGTACCGGCGACCAGATCGATCTTCTCCTCCTCATCACCATCGGGGCCTTCGCCGCGCTCGATGATCTGGATGCCGTCGATCTCGTCCTTCTCGTCCTTCTTTTGAATCAGACCCATATCAGTTACTCCTTGTTAGGAAACATAGTCCGCAATAGAATACGCCCGACAAAGCGCCGGGCGTATTGATTCTCAGGTTATACGCAAACACTTAAGTACTATTTAGGCGTTTGCAGTCTGCATGCCTTAGGCCAGGTGCGCGATAACGGCATCGGCAAAGGCCTGCGTGCCCACAGCGCCCTCAACGGAGCCGGTCTGGGCACGACGAACGTCGCCGGTAACCTGCTCACCCTCGTCGAGCGTGGCAGAAACGGCGGCGCGAATGCGATTGGCCGCGTCGTTCTCGCCCAGGTGATCGAGCATCATAGCCGCAGACAGAATCTCGGCCGTGGGGTTGGCGATATCCTGGCCGGCGATATCGGGCGCGGAGCCGTGCGTCGCCTCGAAGATGGCGCAGTCGGCACCGATGTTGGAACCCGGAGCCATACCCAGTCCACCTACCAGACCGGCGCACAGGTCGCTCACAATGTCACCGTACAGGTTGGGCAGCACCAGGACATCGAAGTCGTTGGGGTTCTGGACCAGGCCCATGCAGGTGGCGTCGACAATCTTGTCGTTGAACTCGATATCGGGATAGTTGGCGGCCACCTCGCGCGCAACGCGCAGGAACAGGCCATCGGTCGCCTTCATGATGTTGGCCTTATGCACGGCCGTGACCTTTTTGCGGCCGTTTTTCTGGGCGTAGGCAAAGGCAAAGCGGCAGATTTTTTCACACGCAGG
>USHT01000006.1 GCA_900554455.1 uncultured Collinsella sp. | reverse complement strand
AGCGGCAATCTGACGCTCAATTTCAAGGGCGCGACCAGAAGGTCAGCGCCCTTTCATTTCACGTCACCTTGCTCGCTTGGGGCCGTTTTCGCTGACGTTGCCAAGACATCGGCGTCAACATGGTTGGCGTTGGCGATGGCGTGCTGGTCAATCCTTACAGCTCGTACAGCGTGGTGAACTTGTCCTGCAGGTAGCTGCAGTAGTAGCGGGCGTCGAACGTCATGCCGCAGGCGCCCTTGATGAGCTCCGGAGCGTCCTTGGCGCGGCCCCACTGCCAAATGTGCTCGCCCAGCCACGCGCGGACGGGTGCCAGGTCGCCGCTCGCGCAGGCGCCGGTAAGGTCGACGCCGTCGCGGCACATGGCTGGCACAAACATGGCGTCGTAGGCACTGCCCAGCGCATAGGTGGGGAAGTAACCAAACGAGCCGCCGCTCCAGTGCGTATCCTGCAGGCAGCCGCGCGTGTCGTCGGGAACCGGAATGCCCAGGTACTCGTCCATAAAGCGGTTCCAAAGCGCGGGGATATCCTTGGCCGTGGCCTCGCCGGCAAACAGCATGCGCTCGATCTCGTAGCGCACCATAACGTGCAGCGGATAGGTGAGCTCGTCGGCTTCGGTGCGGATCAGCGACGGCTGCGCAATGTTCACGGCGCGGTAGAGCGCGTCCTCGTCCACGTTGCCGTAGACCTCGGGCGCGTGACGGCGCAAGACCTCGAGCAGCGGGCCCATAAAGGCGCGGCTGCGAGCAACGGTGTTTTCGAAGAAGCGGCTCTGGCTCTCGTGGATGCCCATGGAGGTTCCGCCCTCAAGACAGGTGCGCGCGTAAGCGGGGTTCACGCCCAGCTCGTACATGGCGTGGCCGGCCTCGTGGATGATGCTGTAGACATTGGAGATGCAGTCGTCCTCGTAGACGTGCGTGGCGATGCGCGCGTCGCCCACCGAGAAGCCCTCGCTAAACGGATGCTCGGTAAAGGCGAGCGTGGTGTTGTCCAGGTCCAGGCCCACAAGCTTCATCAGGTCAAAGCTCATGGCGCGCTGGGCGGCCTCGGGCACATGGGCGTGCAAAAAGTCGGCAGCGGGTTGCTGGCCGCGCTCACCGATGGCATGCACGAGCGGCACGACGGTGGCCTTGACCTCATCGCAAAACGCGTCGAAGCTCTCGGTGGAAAGGCCACGCTCGTACTGGTCGAGCCATACATCGTACGGGTCACGCTTGGGGTCCATGAGCTCAGCTTGATGCTTAAGCTGACCGACGATCTTGTCGACATAGGGCTCAAAGCTCGCCCAGTCGTTGGCCGCCTTGGCCTTGTGCCACACGGCATCGGCCTCGCAGGTGAGTCTGGTCCAGGCCTCGGCTTCCTCGGTGGGGATGGCGCTGGCTTCGCGCTGGTCGCGGTCGAGCACGCGGATCTCGTCGAGCAGCTGCGGGTCGTCGATCTTGCCGCCGGCGACGGTCTCGCGTGCCAGCGAGTGCACAAGTTCGACAGACTTTTTGCTGGTCAGGAGCTTATGGTGCTCGCCGGCAAGGGTGCCCATGGCGTCGGCGCGCGCTGCGGCGCCGTTGGCGGGGGCAATGGTCGCGCCGTCAAACTCGGCAATCTTGAGCAGGTACTCGCGGGTCCACAGCTTGCCCTCGAGCTTGCGGAATTTTTTGACGGCCTTATCGACCTTCATGCCTTTGGGCGTCTTGCCCGCTGCGGGCTCGGCCTTCTTATCGCGCTTCTTTCCCATACCATATCCTTGATCTCGCAGGCCGAGCGCCTCGGGTGGGCGCGCGGCCAGTTTGCACAGCTACCTGCCTTGTACCCAGCGCGAACAAAACGGAACGCGGCGATATGCCCACACAATGTGGTATCCTGTAGCCCAATGCGTTGACGGAGAGGGTTTTGCCCGCCGCGTCGCCGGCAAGAGAGGGAAGGTCATGGGCTGCAAGCCTTCCTGCGGTGGCAAGGGCCAAGCGTTCACTCCCGAGCAGCGACCTCAACGGGCGCGCGGCCAGCGGCGGCGAAGCCCCAGTAGGGAAGCCGTGAGCCTCGCGACAAGGGGCACAGAGTGGGCGCGGCGGGCCAGACATCCGCCGGGTCAAACAAGGTGGTACCGCGGAATTCAACCGTCCTTGGGCAATGCACATGCCCGAGGGCGGTTTTTTTGTTACCGAACCGGGCCGCGCATCCGCAACATCGGGCGGCGTCAGCCGTCCCGGAGCGCGGATGTGCGAGAGACGAAAGGGAAGACATGAGTCTGATTGATGATCTGGTCAAACTCGAGGAAGAGGCCAAGGAGCTCGTCACTAGCGCTGACGACGCCGCCAAGCTCGAGGCCGCGCGCGTTGAGCTGCTCGGCCGCAAGGGCCGTATCACCGGCCTGATGCGCATGATGGGCAAGCTCGCCCCCGAGGATCGCCCCGTCATGGGCAAGCGCGCCAACGAGATGCGCCAGCTGATCGAGGGCATGCTCGACGAGCGCACCACCGAGATGAAGGCCGCCGCCCTCAAGCACGCACTGGAGCACGAGGCCGTCGACATCACGCTGCCGGGCATCCGTCCGCAGATCGGTCACCAGCACCTGATCAAGCAGATCATCGAGGAGGCCGAGGACATCTTCTGCGGCATCGGCTACACCGTCGAGTCCGGCCCCATGGTCGACACCTCCTACTACAACTTCACCGCGCTCAACGCCCCCATGGATCACCCGAGCCGCTCGGCCCGCGATACCTTCTACGTGGTCGACAACAACCCCGGCAGCGTCGCGCACCCCGAGGCTCACGCCCACGGCGAGTCCGACGTGCTGCTGCGCACCCAGACCTCGGGCGTGCAGATCCACACCATGGAGTCGCAAAAGCCGCCCATCTACATGATTTGCCCGGGTACCGTCTATCGTCCCGACACGGCCGACGCCTGCCACCTGCCGCAGTTCAACCAGATCGAGGGCCTGGTCGTCGACGAGGGCATCACCTTTGGCGACCTCAAGGGCACGCTCGACTACTTTGTTAAGTGCATGTTTGGCGAGGATCGCAAGACGCGTTACCGCCCGCACTTCTTCCCCTTCACCGAGCCTTCCTGCGAGGTGGACGTGAGCTGCCACGTGTGCGGCGGCAAGGGCTGCAACTTCTGCAAGCACAGTGGCTGGATCGAGATCCTGGGCTGCGGCATGGTCGACCCCAACGTCCTGATCAACTGCGGCATCGACCCCGAGAAGTACACCGGCTTCGCCTTTGGTATTGGCGCCGAGCGCGTCGCCGCCCTGCGCTACGACCTGCCCGACCTCAGAACTCTCATGACGGGCGATATGAGATTTTTGAATCAATTCTAAATCACCCGTTCTAGCAGGCTTTTCTTTCTCATAAGGAGTAATCAAGTGAGAGTTTCTTACGACTGGCTCAAGACCATGATCGATATTCCGGATGATCCCAAGACCCTTTCGGACGAATATATCCGTACCGGCACCGAGGTCGAGGCGATCGACACCGTGGGCGAGTCCTTCGACCACGTGGTGACCGCCAGGGTGCTCACCAAGATCCCGCACCCCGATAGCGACCACATGTATGTGTGCTCGGTCGATGTGGGCGACAAGAATCTCGACGCTGACGGCAACCCCGCTCCGCTGCAGATCGTCTGCGGCGCGCAGAACTTCGAGGCCGGCGACCACATCGTCACGGCCATGATCGGCGCTGTCCTGCCCGGCGACGTCAAGATCAAGAAGAGCAAGCTTCGCGGCGTCGTGTCCATGGGCATGAACTGCTCCGCGCGCGAGCTCGGCCTGGGCGGCGACCACTCCGGCATTATGATCCTGCCCGAGGATACGCCCTGCGGCATGCCGTTTGCCGAGTATGTGGGCTCGAGCGACACCGTGCTCGACTGCGAGATCACGCCCAACCGTCCCGACTGCCTGTCCATGATCGGCATGGCCCGCGAGACCGGCGCCATCTTCGACCGCGATTTCCACGTTGAGCTGCCCGCCATCAAGGCCGAGACCGGCCGCGCGACTGACGACGAGCTTTCGGTCGAGATCGCCGACGAGGGCCTGTGCGACCGCTATGTCGCCCGCATCGTGCGCAACGTGAAGGTCGGCCCCTCGCCCGACTGGATGGTCAAGCGTCTCAACGCCCTGGGCGTGCGTCCGCACAACAACATCGTCGACATCACCAACTACGTGATGATGCTCACCGGTCAGCCGCTGCACGCCTTTGACCTGGACACCTTTGCCGAGCGCGATGGCAGGCGTCGCGTGGTGGTTCGCGCCGCCCAACAGGACGAGAAGTTTACGACCCTCGACGGCGAGGAGCGCACGCTCGACGCCGGCATGGGCCTTATCACCGACGGCGAGCGCCCCGTGGCGTTGGCCGGCGTTATGGGTGGCATGGATTCCGAGATCGAGGACGATACCGTTGACGTGATGGTCGAGAGTGCCTGCTTCAACGCCGGCCGCACCTCGCACACCAGCCGCGACCTGTCGCTGATTTCCGACGCCTCCATTCGCTTTGAGCGCCAGGTCGATGAGACCGGCTGTGTGGACGTCGCCAACGTTACCTGCGCGCTCATCGAGGAGATCGCCGGCGGCGAGGTTGCTCCCGGCTATGTCGACGTTTTCCCCGCGCCCAAGACCATCGACAGCATTAAGCTGCGCCTGGCCCGCGTACATGCCATCTGCGGTGCCGACATCGAGCCCGACTTTATCGAGCGTTCGCTCACCCGTCTGGGCTGCACCGTCGAGCGCGACGGCGAGGACTTTATGGTCACGCCGCCGAGCTTCCGTCCCGACCTGTCGCGTGAGATCGACCTGATCGAGGAGGTCCTGCGCCTGTGGGGCATGGGTCGCGTCACGGCGACCATTCCGGCTGCCAAGAACCACATCGGCGGTCTGACGCGCGAGCAGAAGCTTACCCGCAAGGTTGGCGAGATCCTGCGCGCCTGCGGCCTCAACGAGACCACGACTTTTGGCTTTGCCGCCCCGGGCGACCTGGAGAAGATCGGTATGTCCACCGAGGGCCGCGGTTGCCCCGTGGTGCTCATGAACCCGCTGGTAGCCGAGCAGACCGAGATGCGTCGTTCGCTGCTGCCGGGCCTGCTGCAGTCCGTGGCCTACAACGAGGCGCACGGTACGCCCAACGTGCACCTGTACGAGGTCGGCAGCCTGTTCCACGGTCGCGAGAACGCCAGCCTGCCCAAGGAGACCAAGTCCGTGGCGGGCGTGCTCTCGGGCCAGTGGAGCGAGCAGTCTTGGAACATGAAGTACCGCAAGCTGCGCTTCTTCTTTGGCAAGGGCATTGTCGAGGAGCTGCTCGCCCAGCTGCGCATCGAGAAGGTTCGCTTCCGTCCCGTCGAGGGTGAGGGCTACGCTTTCTTGCAGCCGGGTCGTGCGGCCGAGGTTCTGTCCGGCGGCACCGTACTGGGCTGGGTCGGCGAGATTCACCCCGAGGCGCGCGAGGCGATGGGCATCGATGAGGTTGTCGTTGCCTTTGAGCTCGATCTGGACAAGCTGATCAAGGGCGCCCGCAACCAGGAGAACTACCGCGAGTTCTCGCAGTACCCGGCTGTTGAGCACGACCTTGCTATCGTGGTCGACAATGCTGTGACCTGCGAGGATCTTGAGCGCCGCATTACCAGCGCCGGCGGCAAGCTGCTCGAGGGCGTGCGCCTGTTCGACGTCTACCGCGATCCCATCCGCATCGGAGCGGGCAAGAAGTCCATGGCCTTTGCGCTTACGTATCGCTCCGACGACCACACGCTCACCAGCGAAGAGGTCGAAAAGGCGCACCAGAAGATAGTCACCAAGGTGTGCAAGGGCGTAAACGGCGAGGTCCGCGGATAGGGCTTGCGCTGGGAGCGTAGGGCCTGATGGCGGTTGCTGTGGGCTCTGCGTGACCGCGGTGTTCGGAATAAGGCACTGCTGAGCCTTCATATATGACACGCGCATTACATAACGGCGTGCTGCTTTGTTGGCAGCGCGCCGTTTTGCTATGATAGCCCGCGGCGTGTTACGAATCTGACAATGCGTAACACTGACAAGGTGATTCAAGCGGCGCTGCAATTCCGTGCGCCGATAACCGGGAGGCGTACATGCACATTCCAGATAATTATCTGTCCCCGCAGACCGATGCCGTCATGGCGGTGGCAATGGTGCCCGTTTGGGTCCACTGCATCAAAAAGGTGCGCGCCACGCTCGATCGCGAGCACATGGCTTTCCTGGGCATCTGCGCCGCGTTCTCCTTTTTGCTCATGATGTTCAACGTGCCGCTGCCCGGCGGCACCACGGGTCACGCCGTCGGCGGCGCGCTCATCGCGCTGCTGCTGGGCCCGGAGGCCGCGGCTATTGCTGTCTCGGTCGCGCTGGCGCTGCAGGCGCTGCTGTTTGGCGACGGCGGCATCCTGTCCTTTGGCGCCAACTGCTTTAACATGGCCTTCGTGCTGCCGTTTGCCGCTGCTATCGTGTTCCGTGCGCTCAACAGCCGTTTGCACGACAAGAGCTGGGGCACCTCGGTTTCGGCCATCGTAAGCGGCTGGGTCGGCCTGTGCCTGGCGGCCCTGTGCGCGGCAATCGAGTTTGGTATTCAGCCGATGCTCTTTACCAACGCTTCGGGCGCGCCGCTGTACTGCCCCTTCCCGCTGTCTATTGCCATTCCTGCCATGATGATCCCGCATATGCTGGTTGCCGGCGTGGTCGAGGGCGTGGCGACGGCTGCGATTTACGGTTTCATTAAGAAGACGGCGCCGAGCGTTATCGTCGGGCCCGAGGCCGTCGATGGCCAGCTTGCTGCCGAGGGCGCTGCTGCCAAGAAGACCTCGCTGGTCCCCATGCTCATCCTGGTCGCCGTGCTTGTCGTGGCCACGCCGCTGGGCCTGCTGGCCACGGGTGACGCCTGGGGCGAGTGGGACGCTGAGGGCGCCGCGACCGCCGTTCAGGAGGCTGGTGACAACAGTCTGCAGACTTCGGTCGGCCTCGATACCCCGACCTTTGCCGACGCTCTGCCCACGGGCGATTATCTGCAGGCCTATTCTGAGGAGCGGGGCCTTGGCTTTGCCGGCCAGGCCGCGATGTATATTCTTTCGGGCGTGATTGGCGTGGCGGTGCTCACCATCGCATTCCGTCTGATTTCGCTGACGGTCAAGGAAAGCGGTGCTCATGGCAATAGCCGAGCTGCCTAGCTGGCTTGCGGCCGAGGAGCGATACGAGCCCGCGGGGGTTCGGCATCGTGTGATGCAAAAGAATGTCCTGCACCTGGCGAGCCTGCTTGAGCGGGTTCGCCTGGGTGGAGGTGCGCACGAGGGCGGGTCGATGGTCGACCGCGCCCTTTCTTGCGTTTCGGCTCCGGTGCGTCTGGTGGGGATGTTCGTTTGCGTCCTGTGCGTGTGTCTGACGCAAAGCCCGCTGTACCTCATGTTGATGGCGGCTATCACGCTGGTGCTGGTCGCGGTGCGCCCCGCACGCGGGCTGCGTGCGACCTTTGTACCGGCGCTCGGCGCCACGGGGCTTGCGGTGGTTCTGGCACTGCCTGCCCTGCTGCTGGGCGCGTCTGCCACGGGCGCCATGCTCAAGATCGCGCTCAAGACGTTTATTAATGTGTCGCTGGTGCTGGGCGTTTCGTGGACCCTCACGTGGAGCCGCATGTCGGCGGCGCTCAAGATGCTTCATCTGCCCGACGAAGTTATCTTTACGTTTGATATGGCGCTCAAGCACATTGAGGTGCTGGGTCGCACGGCGCACAATCTGTGCGAATCGGTCATGCTGCGCAGCGTTGGCCGTGCGCCTGAGGGATTTTCGCGTACCGATTCGATCGCGGGTATCATGGGCATGACGTTTATCAAGGCGATGGAATGCAGCCGCGCGATGGACGAGGCCATGCTCTGTCGCGGCTTTGCCGGCGCGTATCCGGCGCCCGCGCGGGCCGCGTTTGGCTGGCGCGATGCGGTCTATGCGGCCGGCGTGGCGCTGCTGGCAGTGTTGTGCGCCGTGCTGTAGGCGCTGCTGGTTCCGGCTGGGGATGCAAATAGGGAAGGGCGACGTTTTGACGATCGATATGAATAGTGCGGCGGGCGCGAACGGCGCTGCTGGCGCCGAGGCCACGCCGCTCATCGAGTTTCGCGACGTGGTGTTCTCCTATGCGGGGCATACGGTTGTCGATGGTGTGTCGCTGCAGGTCGATCGTGGTGAACTCGTTGCCCTGCTCGGTCCCAACGGCTGCGGTAAGACGACGATTATGCGCCTTATCAACGGCCTTGAACTCGCGGACGCAGGGGCATACCTGTTTGACGGGCACGTGATCGATGCGGCGTTTCTAAAGGATTCCGCGGCCGCTCAGCGTTTTCATCAGCGCGTGGGCTTTGTGTTCCAGAATGCCGATGTGCAGCTCTTTTGCGCCACGGTCGGCGAGGAGGTCGCGTTTGGCCCCGCCCAGATGGGGCTGCCGGCAGACGAGTTCGAGCGCCGCGTGCGCGATGCCATGGGGCTGTTCCAGGTTACCGACCTTGCCGACGCCTCTCCCTATCAGCTCTCGGGTGGGCAAAAGAAGCGCGTTGCGCTGGCTGCGGTGGTGTCGATGAACCCGGATATCTTGGTTCTCGACGAGCCTACCAATGGGCTCGACGAGGATTCATGCGACATTGTGGTCAACTTCTTGCTGGCCTACGTCGCGGCGGGTAAGACGGTCTTGATGAGCACACATCACCAAGATTTGGTGCGCTGCCTGGGGGCCCGTGCAATCTATATCGATCGATATCACCATGTGGTCGAGGCACCTTCGCCGTCGTATGGAACCGAAAGCGGTGCTACGGACTAGTTGCTGCGTAGAGCGTGCGTAGCCGCCCGCGCGGCTTTGCCGTGATGGTATAGTTATCCAGGTTTTTATGGGGGTGGCTATGCCAAGCTGGAACATTCATATCGCTCAGACGGAGCGTTTGCTGGAGCGCACTGGTGCGCTTGGCAAGAGCGTTCGCGACCGCAATGCCTTTTTGTTTGGCTGCGTGGTTCCGGATATCTTCGTGGGCTATATGGTCCCTGGCATCGCCGATCCCATCCCGTACCGCATTACGCACTTTGCCAAGCCTGAGCCCATCCCTAAGCCTCGTGAACATGAGTTCTGGGATACCTATGTGGCACCGTTGCTTAAAAGTTCGCCCACCGGTGCACCGGCCGCGGCAACTTCGATTATCGAGGAGCGCGAGCGACTGAACCGCGTGCACTATCCACAGCGCTACAAGGATGCCGAGCCGGTTGTCGGTCCCGGCGCCTGTGAGTTCTCGCTTGCGTCCGAAGATGTGGCGCAGTCGTTGCTCGATTTAACGCTGGGCGTCTGGTCGCATCTGGTGGCCGATACCGTATGGAATACGCGCGTGAATCAGTACCTGGAGGCGCACGGCGGCAAGCCGTGTGAGGAGTTCCGCATTAAAAAGCAAGGCGACTTTGACTGGTTTGGCAAGACGCTGGGCATTGTCTCCATCCCGCGTGCGACCGATCGCCTGTATACCGCTGCGACGCGTTTTGGGCAGTATCCCATCCATAAGGAGTATGTACTCAAGACCATCGGCGTTATGCACGAGATCGTGCGCGAAAACCCCGGCGAGCCCGATCATCCGCCGTACCGCCTGCTGACCGAGAAATTCTTTGACGCAACGTTTACCGAGGTCATCGAGCTGACCGAGGCGGGCTTTGCGACTCGCGTTGTCGCTTCTGACGTCCCCGCAGTCCCTCTGATCGCTAGCTGCTAGCCGGCCGGCTTAACGGAGAACAGTTCATCCCAATTGACCAACGGCTCCCGTCGCAGGCGTCTTCGGTGGTGCGCTCGGCATCGGAGAGGCTTGCGACTGAACGCAAATCGATGAGGCGGCATATGAAGAAGGTCTTAAAAAAGCCCGGAAGGCAATGCCTTCCGGGCCCTTTGCAATGCAAGTGTGCTTGCAAGTGCGATTTAGCGCACCTGAGCGACGTAAGCGACGTTGGTCGAGGAGACCTTGTCCTCGAGCTGGACGCTCATGCGGGGATCGCCGGCGGTGGCGACGGTCAGATCGCCGGCCTCGACGTAGCCGAGCTCCTTAGCGGTCTCGATCGCCTTGACGATCGTGCCGTTGACGGTGCCCTGGGTAATCTCGGCCTGGTGCGGGATAACGCCCCAGTACATGATCATCTGCTGGACGGCCCACTCGTGGCGGGAGAACGCGCAGATCGGCATGTTGGGACGGAAGTGCGAGATCAGGCGAGCGGTACGACCGGTGGTCGTCGGCACGGTGATGCACTTGGCGCCAACGGTGGTGGCCATGTTCACGGCGGACATACCCACAACGTTGTTGACGACGCGGGTGCCGTGAGCGTCAGCCGGAACCTCGAGCGGAGCGTGAGCCGGGAGGTGCTTCTCGGTCTCGAGAGCAATGCTGGCCTGCATCTTGACGGCCTCGACCGGGTACTTGCCGGCAGCGGACTCGCCGGACAGCATGACGGCGTCGGTGCCGTCGTAAATGGCGTTAGCAACGTCGGCAACCTCGGCGCGCGTCGGGCGCGGGTTCTGCTGCATGGAGTCGAGCATCTGCGTAGCGGTGATAACGGGCTTGTAGGCCGCGTTGCACTTAGCGATGATCTCCTTCTGGATGTGGGGAACGAGCTCGGGCTTGATCTCGATGCCCAGGTCGCCACGGGCGACCATGATACCGTCGGAAGCCTCGAGGATCTCGTCGAAGTTCTCGACGCCCAGGGCGCACTCGATCTTCGGGAAGATCGTCACGTGCTCGCCACCGTTCTCGCGGCAAAGCTTGCGAATGCCGCGGACGGACTCGCCGTCACGGATGAAGGAAGCGGCGATGTAGTCGATGTTCTCGGTCAGGCCAAAGAGGATGTCCTGACGATCGCGCTCGGTGATGGCGGGCAGCGAGATGTTGACGTTGGGCATGTTGACGCCCTTGCGCTCGCCGATCAGGCCGTCGTTCTTGACGACGCAGGTCATGTCCTGGCCGTCGACGGACTCGACCTCGAGGGCAACCAGACCATCATCGATCAGGATAAGGGAGCCCTTCTCGACCTCGGAGGGCAGAGCCAGGTAGTCGAGGGAGATGTGCTCAGCGGTGCCGTGGAAATCCTCGGACGTGGGCTGAGCGGTGACGACGATCTTGTCGCCGGTCTTGACGGCAACCTTCTTGCCGTCGACCAAAAGGCCGGTACGGACCTCGGGGCCCTTGGTGTCGAGCAGGATGCCGACGGGCATGCCGAGCTCCTTGGAAATACGACGGACGCGCTCGATGCGACCGTGGTGCTCGTCGTAGGATCCGTGCGAGAAGTTAAAACGGGCGACGTTCATGCCCGCCTTGATCATCTCGCGGATGGTCTCGTCGCTATCGCAGGCGGGACCCATGGTGCATACAATCTTGGTGCGCTTGTACATTCAGACCTCCATCTGACATCGTCTTGCGCTGATAGATAAACCATAAGAAATAAAACTGAGATGATTATAACGAAATGCCGACCGAATACCCCAAAAAATCGACCGTATGCCGAATTAGAAGTTCATTTTTTGCGGAAAAACGGTATATGCAAAAACTTTACCAACCGTTCTAACCGCTGCTATCTGGGCGATATTTTAGTTCGATGATGCGCCGAAGAAAAAACGTTTTATCAATCTTGAGCATCACACTGTCTGCACCGTTGCGCCTGTGCCGTGTTTCCAGATGGAATGTTTTGGCTAGACGCGTCGCTTTGGGGTACCATAGCTCCACTATCAACTGCCGCTCAGCACGGCAGCCTTGATGAGCCCTTGCCCTTCTCCTGGGAATTATGATCGGGCATCAATCTGCTGAGTGGCCCGAATCCCAGGAGGGGACTCTATATGCAAAAGGAATACCTGTCCGCCGCGGCGGAGGTGCTCAGCGACCAGGGCGTCGATGAGAACCTCGGCCTGAGCAACGACGAGGCGTCGTCGCGCCTCGCCAAGACAGGCCCTAACAAGCTCGAGGAAGCCGAGAAAACGCCGCTGTGGAAGCGTTTCTTTGAGCAGATGGCCGATCCCATGGTCATCATGCTGATCGTTGCCGCCGTCATCAGCGCGCTCACGGGTATGGTCAAGGGCGAGGCGGACTTTGCCGATGTCGCCATCATCATGTTCGTCGTTATCGTCAACTCGGTGCTGGGCGTGGTTCAGGAGGCCAAGAGCGAGGAGGCTCTCGAGGCCCTGCAGGAGATGAGCGCGGCGCAGTCCAAGGTGCTGCGCGACGGCAAGCTCGTGCACCTGCCGAGCGCCGAGCTCGTGCCCGGCGACGTGATCATGCTCGAGGCGGGCGACTCCGTCCCGGCCGACTGCCGCGTGCTCGAGAGCGCCACGATGAAGATCGAAGAGGCCGCACTGACCGGCGAGTCCGTGCCGGTCGAGAAGCACGCCAACGTGATCGAGCTCGCCGCGGGCACCGATGACGTGCCGCTCGGCGACCGCAAGAACATGTGCTACATGGGCTCCACCGTGGTATACGGCCGCGGTCGCGCCGTCGTGGTCGGCACCGGCATGGATACCGAGATGGGCAAGATTGCCGGCGCCCTGGCCGAGGCCAAGGAAGAGCTCACGCCGTTGCAGGTGAAGCTCGCCGAGCTCAGCCGCATCCTTACCATTATGGTTATCGTCATCTGCGTCGTTATCTTTGGCGTCGATATCATCCGCCACGGCGTGGGCAACGTTCTTACCGACCCGACCGCCCTGCTCGATACCTTTATGGTCGCCGTCTCGCTCGCCGTCGCTGCCATCCCCGAGGGCCTGGTCGCCGTCGTGACCATCGTGCTGTCGCTTGGCGTGACCAAGATGGCCAAGCGCCAGGCGATCATCCGCAAGCTTTCTGCCGTCGAGACCCTTGGCTGCACGCAGACCATCTGCTCCGACAAGACCGGTACCCTTACTCAAAACAAGATGACCGTCGTCAAGCACGAGCTCGCTGCGCCCAAGGAGAAGTTCCTGGCAGGCATGGCGCTGTGCTCCGATGCCCAGTGGGACGAGGAGCTGGGCGAGGCCGTGGGCGAGCCGACCGAGTGCGCACTTGTCAACGACGCCGGCAAGGCGGGCCTCACTGGCCTGACTGCCGAGCATCCGCGCGTGGGCGAGGCTCCGTTTGACTCGGGCCGCAAGATGATGTCCGTGGTCGTCGAGACCCTGGACGGCGAGTACGAGCAGTACACCAAGGGCGCGCCCGACGTGGTGATCGGCCTGTGTACCCATATCTACGAGGGCGACAAGGTTGTCCCCCTGACCGAGGAGCGTCGCGCCGGGCTCGTGGCAGCCAACAAGGCCATGGCCGACGAGGCCCTGCGCGTGCTGGCTCTGGCGAGCCGCACCTACACCGAGGTCCCGGCCGACTGCAGCCCCGCCGCGCTCGAGCATGACCTGGTCTTCTGCGGCCTGTCCGGCATGATCGACCCGGTCCGTCCCGAGGTGGCCGATGCTATCCGCGAGGCGCACGATGCCGGTATCCGCACCGTCATGATCACGGGCGACCACATCGACACCGCCGTGGCCATCGCCAAGCAGCTGGGCATCGTCGCCGATCGCAGCCAGGCTATCACCGGTGCCGACCTCGACCGCATGAGCGACGAGGAACTCGATGCACACATCGAGGATTACGGCGTGTACGCCCGCGTCCAGCCCGAGCACAAGACCCGCATCGTCGAGGCTTGGAAGTCGCGCGACCAGATCGTCGCCATGACGGGCGACGGCGTCAACGACGTGCTGGCGCTCAAGGAGGCCGACTGCTCCGTCGCCATGGCGGCCGGCTCCGATGCCGCGCGCAACGTGGCCGAGATCGTACTCGTCGACAACGATTTTGCCTCGATGCCCGCCGTGGTGGCCGAGGGCCGTCGCTCCATCAACAACCTGCAGCGTTCGGCCTCACTGTTCCTGACCAAGACGCTGTTCTCGATGGGCCTGGCGGCGCTGTGTATCGCGCTGCCGCCGTACCCCTTCGAGCCCATCCAGATGACGCTCATCAACTTCTTCTGCATCGGCGCGCCGGGCTTTGTGTTGGGCCTGGAGCCCAACAATGCTCGTGTGAAGGGTGCGTTTTTGAGCAACGTACTCAAGCGTGCACTGCCGGCGTCGATTGCGGTCATTTTGGCTGCGGCGCTCGATATCTTTGTGGCGCGCGTGTTTGGCTTTGGCCAGCTCACACTGTCTACGATGTGCCTGCTTACGTCATGCGCGGCGAGCGTCAGCCTGATCTGGCGCATCTCGCAGCCTCTCACGCCCCTACGTGTGGTGCTTTTTGTGTTTGTAATCGCCGGCATCCTGGTGGGCGTTATCGGATTCCCGGAGCTGCTGTCCATTGCCAACCTGTCGATGGGCCAGATGGTTATCTTGGCTGTCATCGTGGTCTTTACCTGCTCGGTGTTCTTTAAGCTCGCCACGATGATGGATTCGCTCAAGCCGCGTCGTCGTCATGCCGCAACTGGTTTTGGCCGCGGTGTGCGCGTCCGCCTGGGTCGCGGTGGCGGCAAGGTGAGCTCGACGGGCTCGACGGCCGAACGTTTTGCCAAGCGCGTCGTCGCCGACATGGCGCAGCGCCGCGAAGATCGCACCGCTCGCGAGGCCGAGGCCCGCGCACTCGAGGGCGTGGTCCAGGCCCAGCCCAAGAAAAAGAAGAATACCGGAGCCAGGCGCTCTCGCGTGACCAAGTCCGCCCAAGGCATCAAAGTCTCGATGCCAAGTAAAAAGAAGAAGTAACCACACCTCACAGGGTAGCTAATTTGGGACGGGGCTTTTTTAGCTACCCTTTGACTGTCGACGAATCGATGGGTGCCAGGGCAAATATCAACTGGCATATGGGGGTAGCTAAAATAGCCCCGTCCCAAATTAGCTACCCTGGGTGCGATTGGAGGAAGTGATGGCACAGGGGACGTTTGTGCAGGCGCTTCGTAAG
>USHT01000005.1 GCA_900554455.1 uncultured Collinsella sp. | reverse complement strand
CTGCGGGGCGGCAAACTGCTGCTGGCCGGCGCGCGGGGCGCTGGCGGCACGGCTTGCCGCGGAGTTGTTCTGGCCCAGGCCGTTCTGATAGGCGCGCTCTTCTTCGTACAGGCGGCCGAGCGTGGGGGCATCGACGTTCTCGGCAAAGACCGAGAACTTGCCGGCGCGCAGCTGCGGATCGATCATAAAGCGCACGAGGGGCTCGCCGACAAAGACATAGCGGCGCTTTTCGGCCTGCGCCTTCACGAACTCGCGGACCTCGCGCGAAAGCTCGGGGTAGAACGGGGCGAGCATGGGATCGTCGTCGGCGGCGATAAGGATGGTATAGAGTGCCGGCGCCGTGTTGACGCCGTTGATCACCAGAGTCTGATCCTCCATGTCGCGAGCGGCCTGCTTGGCAAGCTTCTTAAAGGAGAACGGGGCACGGGTGGCACCGAAGATGCCGGCCACGTGGTCCTCGAAGATGTTCAGGAAGTTCACGAAAGATCACTCTCCGTATAGGTTCTTTGGTATCCGAGCAAATATAGGCATATCCCAACGATTATAGAGGATAGGATTCCCGCAACCGCCGCCTTGGCGATGACCGCGGCTGCAAGGCTGGCAATTTCCATATGGTGTGCAAGACAGGACGCCGCTGCGCAGCCGATGCCGGTGACAGCGATGGCGGCGATTGCGGCAAGGTTTGAGCCCTGATCGGCACGCTTGGCATGGACATTGAGCAGCGCAGATGACGCCGCGGCAGTTGCCGCGACCAGCACAAAGGCAGCCCAAAGGAGCGGGTCTCCCAGCGCTGCAGCAACGTTACCGAGCCCCAGCACGCCTCCGGCTGAAAGCGCGACCGTGGCCAGACGGGCAAAAAGCGCGCCCATGCCCGTTGCCGCGGCGGCGCTTGCCGGGCCGAGCCAAAATGACGCGACGCCGGCGGCGACCCCAGCTGCTAGGAAGGTATTGCCGGTCAGACAGCCAAGCGCGAGTGCACAGGTGAGTGCGGCGCTCGCGGCAGCCTCGGTGCGACCCCAGGCGATCCACCAACCGGACATGGCAGCGGCAAAGATCACCGCGACGGGCAGCATCGACAGGATGCCCTGTGCCTGCATGGTGGCGTTGGCCATGAGCACCAAAAAGCCCACAGCCGAGATGGCCGAGCCAATCTGGGGGGCCAGGCCAGCCGCCGCTCCGATCGCGATGGCCGCAATGACCAGGCCGGGAAGCGTCGCGACCCCGGCCGTTTGCATCAGCAAAAAGCTAAAGGTGCCGCACGTTAGCGCCGAGATAGTGCGCATGGTGTAGTCGCGCGTATGGCTCCAGCGCGTGCCCGCCCAGCCGAGTGCGGGGTCGACCTCAATGGCGTCGTCCTCGTAGTGCGACGGCTCGATATCGTCGAGCTCCTGCTCGTCATCCGAAAGTTCGCCAACCATTTGCTCCAGGCTGCGACGGCCCTCGCGCACGCTGCCCAGACCGGCAAGGAGCTGGTCGCAAAATGCCTCGATGCTGTTGGGGCGGTCCTGCGGCATGGGGGAGAGCGCGCTCATGAGCGCGGCCTCGGCTCCCGGGGGGAAGTGTGGTATCAGCTCGTTGGGATAGGTGGCGCCGCCGATGATGCGGTCGAGCGAGTCGGCGGGCGTGGCCGCCATAAAGGGAGCGCTGCCGCACAGACCCTCGTAGATCACACAGGCGAGGGCAAAGACATCGGCGCGCTCGTCGACCGTGCCGGTCTCGATATCGAGCTGCTCGGGCGGCATGTAGCCGATGGTGCCGCCGCGTGAGCCGCCAAAGCCACCGGCAGACGACAGTCGCGCCATGCCAAAGTCGGTGAGCTTTACATTGCCCGAGTGGTCGATGAGCACGTTGGCGGGCTTAATGTCCAGGTGGAGTACGCCATTACTATGGGCGAAGGTGAGCGCCTGGCCCAAGGCATCGGCAATGGCCGCGGCCTCGTCAAAGGTAAGGGAGTGGCCGTCTACGCGATGCAAAAACTCGGCCAGCGACATGCCATCGACATATTCCATGACCAGGTAGGCATAGGCTGTGTCGTGCGTAAAGTCGATGACCTGCACGATATTGGGATGTTGAAGCATGGCGGCAGTGTGCGCCTCGCGCAGGACATCCATGATGTCGCTGGCGGGCATGCCGGCACCGTTGATGAGGGGGATGCGTTTAATGGCGACGCGGCGGCGCAGGTGCGTGTCGCGGCAGATCTCGATGGAGCCAAAACCGCCGGTCGCAAGTGTCTCGAGCGGCTGGTACCGCTTGAGCAGCTCGCGAGAGCTGGTGCCCTCCAAAGGAACGTCCGGCGAGAACCGGGCGGTATGTTGCGAGAAAAGCGGCATGGCCAACCCTCGTGCGTTTAAAGTTCGTTTGCGAGTGGCGGGCGCGGAGCCGAGCCGTTCGCGGTGGCATAAATGCTGCTAGTGTAGCACGCTCGGGTGCATGGGGAGGATAGCGGGATGCGAGGCTGCCTGTCTGGCTTGGCCTTAGCGCTTCTTCTTGTTCTTCTTCTGCTTGCGCTGCTTGCCCTTGGTCTCCTGGGGCTTGTCGCCCTGCTTGGCCTCGACGGCGGCCTTTTCTGCCTTCATTTTCTTCTTCTTGGTCTCGATGCGGAGTTTTTTGTTGATGCGGGCCTTGAGGAAGGGACCGAACTGCTCGGCATCGCCACGGACGAAGGTGTCCTTGGGGATCGTCACGCCCTGGTCGGCGAACATGGCCACAAAGATGCGCTCGCCGTCGAGTACGTGGTCGAGCTTGTCAAACGGGAAGAACTGCGACTTGCCGCTCTTGCCCCAAACCATCAGGCCGTCCTCGTTGGCGGCGACGCGGCGATAGCGGCCACCCATGGACTCGTCGGCCTCGACGGCGTCGATAAAGTCGCGGGCGAGCGTGTGGTGCAGGTTTTTGCTCCACCAGGCCAAAAAGGCGCCGAATATGATCAGCACGACGCCAAACTTGATCCAGTTGCCGCCGGCCACCAGCATGCCGATGCCGATGAGCGCGGCAATTGCCGCGGCGACATACAGCGAGCCGCGACGCCTGGGCGAGGCGACCAGGCGGGCGAAGTCGGTGACCAGGTCGTTTTCGTACTGGTACTCGTTGAGGTACAGGATGCCGTCGTCGGCTGCGGCCTGCTTCTCGAGCGCGACCTCGACCTGGTCGGCTGCTTCGGAGGGAACGAGGTTGCTCTCTGCGTCTGCCATGCTCTTTGGACTCCTATCGCGGCGGGCTTGCCGTACGGGTTATTATGGAATGCAGTATGCCGTGCGACCGCATGGCCGCCACGGCAACAAGACTCAGTATACCCGGGGGAGCACCCATGGAATCGTTGTACCGAAAGTATCGCCCGCTCACCTTCGACTCCGTGGTGGGCCAGCAGCATATCGTCTCGACGCTCGAGCACGCCATCACCGAGGGGCGCCTGTCCCACGCCTACCTGTTCTGCGGACCGCGCGGCACGGGCAAGACCACCATGGCGCGCATTCTGGCCAAGGCGCTGCTGTGTCGCAATGCCGAGGCGGCGCGCGCCGAGGGTGCAAGCGGCTGCATGCCCGACGGTACTTGCGAGGAGTGCGGGCTCATCGCCGAGGGCAACCACCCGGATGTCTACGAGCTCGATGCCGCAAGCCGTACCGGCGTGGACAACGTGCGCGAGGAAATCATCAACTCCGTCAACTTTGCCCCGGTGCGCGGCAAGTACAAGATTTATATCATCGACGAGGTCCACATGCTCACAACGGCGGCGTTTAACGCGCTGCTCAAGACGCTCGAGGAGCCGCCGGCGCACGTGATCTTTGTGCTGTGCACCACCGACCCGCAAAAGATTCTGGAGACCATTCTCTCACGCTGCCAGCGCTTCGATTTCCACCGCATCGGCAACGAGGATATCGAGCATCGCCTGTCTTACGTGTGCGAGCAGGAGGGCTTCGATTACGACGACGAGGCACTCGCCATTGTGGCGCGCCATGCCAAGGGCGGTATGCGCGACGCGCTTTCCACGCTGGAGCAGCTGAGCGTCTTTGGCAACGGTTCTGTGCATGCGGACGACGCCCGCTCGCTTTTGGGCGAGGTTTCGGACCAGATTCTGGGCGAGTTTTCCCGCGCCATTGCCGATCGCGATGTTGCCGAGCTCTATGGACTGATCCGTGCGCAGGTCGAGGAGGGCAATGACCTGCTGGAGCTGACGCGCGACCTGGTGGCGCATGTGCGTGACGTGTACGTTGCTTGCGTTGCCGGTGCCCGTGCCGAGTTGTTTGAGGGCGGTGCCGAGCAGGCCGAGGCGCTTGCAGCCGAGGTCGCTGCCTTTGGCGAGCATCCTGCCGATCGTTTGGCTCGCGTGCTGACGGTGCTCGACGATGCCGCACTGGAGATGAGGGGTGCGAGCGACGTGCGCCTGGTGCTCGAGATCGCCTGCACCCGCCTGGCGCGTCCCGAGGCCGATTTAACGATTGAGGCTTTGGCTGAGCGCGTGGCTCGCTTGGAGGCCATGGTTGCCAACGCCGCCGTTCCGGCGAGCGTGGCAGCTGCTCAAGCGAGTGCGCCTGCAGCATCCGCACCTGCTGTCCAGCAGCCGACGCTGATTTCGGGTGCCCGAGCTGCTACTCCTGCGGCGACCGCCGCCCCCGCTGCTACGTCCGCGCATCAGGGCGGCATGCCTTGGGACCGCGGCGCTGCTGTTCCGGCTGCCCAGTCTGCGCCCAAGTCCGCGGCTCCGGCTCCCGCGCCCAAACCTGTAACGCCTGCACCTCAACCCGTTGAGGCTCCGGCTCCCGCGCCCGCTGCATCGACCGTGCCGGTGTCCAGGCCCAACAACGCCGCCCAGGTTGCCACTGCCGGTGCTGCCGAGACCCCCGCGGTCGAGGACGCCGGCGAGCTCCAGCGCAAATGGGCCGAGGTCGTCGAGCGCGTCAAGGCTCGTCAGGCTTCCTATGCAGGCCTTTTGCTCAACGCCCGCGCCACGGCCGACGACGGCTCCAAGCTCACGGTCTCGTTCCCCGCGGGCTCGACCTTTGCCATCAAGATGCTCGGTCGCGCCGACACGCAATCGGTGGTCCTGCCGACGGTCTGCGCGGTCTTCGGTCGTCGCACCGTCGACTACGTCCTGGATGGAGGTGGCACGCCGGCTCCTCAACATGAGGAGCATTCTCCATCTGCACGGGCTGCGGCATCTGCGGACCCGCAACCCGTGTCCTCGGCGGCCCCTGTATCCTCGAGCGCCAGCGCTCCGCAGCAGCAAGCGACGCCGGTGATGGCACCGACCCCGTCGGCGCCTAAGCCCGCCACGCCCAAATCTGCTGCTCCGGCTCCCGCGCCCAAGCCCGCCGCCGCGCCTGCGTCTAAGTCATCCGACCTGGCTAAGGCCCCCTGGCTGCGCTCCGACAACCCTGCCGGCGCTCCTGCCACGGGCAAGCTCCCGACCGAGCCAGCGCCCCGTGCGCCCGAGCGCTCTGCCGCTCCCAAGGCTCAGCCGTCTGCGCAGTCCGCTCCGTGGGAATCCGAGCAGGTTCCCTACGACGATGCCATGGTCGGCGGTTTTGCTGCCGATGCCGGTGGGGACGATTTGCCCCCGTTCGACGTGCCGGGTGCGGCGTCCGCGCCCAAGCCCGCTGCAACTGCCCCCAAAGAGGAGGTCGCTCCTGCAGCTCCCTGGGAGTCCAACCCCGGCGCGGGCAGCCCCTTCGGCCATCAAGGCGCAGCCCCGAGCATCCCGCAGACCGAGGACGAGGCCAAGGCTCTCATCCGCAGCGTCTTCGGCCAAGCCACCATCTTCAAACCGGTGGAGTAACCGAGTTGGCGGGCATACTGCTCAAGAAGAGATCTCTTTGTCCGGGCGCATCTGTATTTCGGACATGTGTAATGTGGTGCCGCGTATATCGCATTCGAGTAGACAGGTACGTGACGGTCGGCCTAGGATGCTGAGGTCGATACGATACGTTGCATGGCTGTCCGTGTACTCGACTTGCTCGGCGCTGACGGTTGCTCCGATTGTCGAGAAAACGCCTAGTTCGGCATCGACAATCTTGGAGTTCTTTATCTTGACCTTGAACTCTTGGTAGAGGGATGGGCTGTTGTAGTAAACGGTTCGGGTTCCGTCGGTGCACTCATCGGTCGCTTCCCATTTGACGACGGGCTGGCCCGAGCTGGCTATTAGCAGTTCTGCTCCAAAGGATATAGCATGGGTGATGACAACCAGCAATGCCCAGCCGACAAAGAGATAGAGAACCACATACATAACGGGGTGTTTTGAGCGGATGTTTTGGAGCACGTCGGGGGCATTCATGGGGCACCTCCAAATTGCTATCTATGGCAATCAAATTATACCCCGCCGTCATGAGCGCCGCCTCGAGTAGTGGCTCGGCATTTAGCCATTTAGTGGTACGCATTAAATGTCGGATTCCGGCTCTACAAGATTTAGCTTTCAATATTATGCAGATGCGAATTATTTGACCTTGCATAATCTTTAGGCGCGGCCTGCGCTGGAGGACATGTATATCGACTGAGGTAACACGTCTGCCCCGCTCGCTGGCCGCGCGCCGTGGTACGATTTTTGAGTTTGAAAGTCCCGCCGCGCCCCGGCTGCCCTTGCAGCTCGTTGCGCGGCCGCACGTAAAGGAGCCATTATGGCCGGTATGAACATGCAGCAGATGATGAAGCAGGCTCGCAAGATGCAGGAGCAGCTTGCCGCCGCGCAGGAGAACCTCAAGTCCCAGACCGTCGACGCCTCTGCCGGCGGCGGCATGGTCAAGGTGACCGTTAACGGCGAGATGGAGCTCGTCAACCTCACCATCGATCCCGATGCCCTCGATCCCGAGGACGTCGATATGCTGCAGGACATGATCATGGCTGCTGTCAACGAGGCCGTCCGCGGCGTCAACGAGCTCGCCAACAAGCAGATGGGCGCCATCACCGGCGGCCTCAACATCCCGGGCATGCCGTTCTAAGACACGCATATATATGAGCGCCAACCATAGTCTGCAAAAACTGCTCGATGAGCTGGGTCGTCTGCCGGGTATTGGTCCCAAGTCGGCCCAGCGCATCGCCTATTACCTGCTCGAGGCCGATGCCGAGGAGGCCCGCCGCCTGGCCGAGGCCATCCTGGAGGTCAAGCAGGAGGTCCACTTTTGCAGCCGCTGCTTTAACTACGCCACGGCCGACGAGTGCTCCATCTGCCAGGACCCGATGCGCGATACCACTCGCATTTGCGTGGTGGGCGAGCCGCGCGATGTCCAGGCGATTGAGCGCACGGGCAGCTACCACGGCCTCTACCACGTATTGGGCGGCGTGATCAGTCCCATGGACAAGATTGGCCCCGAGCAGCTGCACATTCGAGAGCTGCTGGCACGCTTGGGCCACGAGGACATCCACGAGGTCATCATCGCCACCAACCCCAATATTGAGGGCGAGACCACGGCGAGCTATCTGGCCCGTACCATCAAGCCGTTGGGCGTCGAGGTGTCGCGTCTGGCAAGCGGCCTTCCCGTGGGCGGCGACTTGGAGTATGCCGACGAGCTTACGCTTGGCCGCGCCATCGAGGCCCGTCGCGCGATTTAGGTGGCGAGCCTGCTCCTGCCGTATGTTTTCCTCACAGTCGCACGGGGTAGTCATAATTTCCCCGTGCGACTGTGAGTTTGTTGTGCAACAAAGATGCTTCGTATCCGCTTATCGCATGGATGCTTCCGCTCGCATCCTTAATTTGCTCATTCGTTGCGCAACCTTTTGGGTTCGCTGATACACTCAAATATGGATTCGAATGAATACGCCGCTTCTGAGCGGCGTGTTTTTCTTGGAGGAGAACGCATGCGGCCCGGTGGCACTCAGACAAAGCGCGGCGCCACGGTGCGCATGCGACGCCGACTGGGCTTGGCGCCGCGGGCGTACGCACTGCTATCGTGCTCGCTGGTGCTGGTCATAGCTGGCGTTTCTGCCTATGGCATGACCGTGCCGTCCATGATGCAGGCGCATGCCGCACGCGAACCGCGCGTGGAGCATGAGGTCAAAAGTGATCTGGGCACCACGACTGGATATGCTTGGGCAAGTGTGGTCGCGCATATTGTGTTTGGCACCGACGATGCGGACGGCGCCGAGGCCCCGGACAACGAAGTCACGCTTGCCAATGGCAAAACCATCGTGCTCACCAACACCAAGATCATCGATCGGTTGTCCAACAATAGCGTGGCGGCAACGGTGAATAAGGTCGAGCAGCAGAAGGAGCAGGACGCCCAGCAGTCCGGAAAGCCCGGTAGCTCGGATACTTCTGGCTCCGGCTCGGATTCATCGAGTTCGGGCGGCGGCTCTGGGTCGGGTTCCTCTACCGGAGGGTCTGGAAACGGCGGCTCGACGGGCGGCAACACTGACAACGATACAAACTCCGGTGGCCTTTCCGCTGCTGAGGAAGAGAGCATTCACAGTTGGCTTCTGACCAAGTACAACATGCTCGACGGCTATGTTTCTCGTGCCAATGACGTGGTCTCGACCTATAACTCTACGGGAGATCCCAGGCCGTGCGACAGCCTGGTCGGGGAGATGTTTGTCATTCGAGCCGAGTTCGGTCGTCAGACATTCTCGCCCCGGTCAAAGTGGTATCAGCAGTATGCCAATCTGTGGGGCTGTTACACCAACCTATGTCAATGGGTCGGCCATTACGGCGATGATGACGTCGCGCTCGGTAACTTCAACAATAACGTGGCGGCGCTTGTCCTATGATGACCGATCTTGCATCCACCACACCACAATCGCTCGGTCGCGATCCCATGGTCGGCCTGCGCCTGGCGCGTGTCGACGGGTTTGAGCCGGCCATTGCGCTCGGTCAGGACGAACTGCCTGCCTATCTGCGTCGTTTTACGATGCTGTTTGCCGACGATGCCACCATGCGCCGTGGCGGTATCGGCCGCGTGACGCGTGCCGTCAACGCCCAAGGCGAGGTCGTGGCACTCAAGCAGCTCATCTTGCCGACGCGCGATGAGTTTGACGACGATGCCGCTCACGAGGCGCTGGTCGCCAAGTTCAAGGCGGCGTTTCGCGAGGAATACGAATGCCATCGCGCCCTTTCGGGCCTTAAGGGCTTTCCCCGCCTCTATGGCTGGGGCGAGGTCGACGGTGTGCCTGCAATTGTCATGGAATGGGTCGAGGGCGAGACGCTTGCCCGCTTGCGTTCGCGACTTGCCGTGGACGATGCCGGACGCCTGTCGCCGCTTGTGGCGGCGCGTCTGGGTCGCGACCTGTTCGATCTGCTCTGCCGTATGAGTCTGGTGGGCGAGGGCTTTGTCCATCGCGATGTCTCGCCCGCTAATATTATGGTGCGCACGGCGCGTCTACCGCTTGACCGGCAGCTTGCCGAGGGCACCTTTGACCTGTGCCTGATCGACTTTGGCTCGTCGCTGGCGCTTGAGCCTGCGTCGGCCGTGGCCGGTACCGGCGGCAAGGCGTCGTTTACGGAGCGCTATGCCACGCTGCGTCGCGCGACGGTTGCCTATGCCCCGCCCGAGATGCTCACCGACGATATTCCCGACCTGCGCGCTTTGCGTATGTCGCCGGCGATTGACGTCTATGCCGCGGCAAGCACGGTTTACGAGCTCATTGCCGGCGTCGCGCCATACGAAGCCGCGCCGAGCACTTCGGGCACCTCGGGTTCGCGCAAAAAGACGCGCGACATCGCGAGCCCCTACCGTCTCAAGATGGACACGCGGCCCGGCTATCCCATTGGTGCCCATGCGCCCGGTTGTGATTTGACTCAGCTGCTTCGTCGTGAGCCCGATGTGGCGCTCGCCGCGGCCGAGCAGGCCCAGCAGCTAGGGCTTGAGCCGGATTCCGAAGAGCTACGCGATGCGCTGGCGTTTGTCGATGCCCAGCTGTTCGACGTGGTGATGGCCTGTCTGTCCAGCCATCAAAAAGATCGTCCCGAGCCGGCGGCGGTTGAGGCGGCGCTCTCGGCGTTTTGTGACCACTATGCGCAAAATGTCGGTCGTTCGCTCCGCGGCGAGCCGCTCACGCCGTGCCCCATGGATGCGTCCGGTCGCGCGGTTCGTCGCGCGCTGATGGTCGGCGCGACGGTCGTCTGTGGCGTGGTTTGGGCTGTGGTCGCGGTTTCGGCCGCGCTGCTGGCGTCGGGCGCTCGCGTGACGGCGACTTTGGGATCGCTCGTGTGGTCTGGGTCGCTACCGGGTATTATTGCCGCACTGGCGTTGGCGCTGCCAGGCATAGCCGGCGTTGCCGCGGGGGCACTTGCGCGCGATCGGCGCTCGGGCTTCCTGCAGGGTGTGCTTGCGCTTTCTGCCTGCGAGGTTCCGGTGCTGGCTGTGACTGCATGTAGCGTATTTTCCCAGCGCGCCGTGATGGGCGGCCTTGTTGCCGCTCTGGTTGCAACCTATACGCTTACGTGGTTTTTGCTTGCGATGGGCTTTGCCTTTGAACTTCCCGTTTCGGCACCGCGACGCACAAAAGCCCAGATGGCGACTCCGCTTGCCGGTGGAGCCGCAGCTGCCCGTACTTTTGGCGGACCTGTCGAAGTATCGTCCGATTCTATTTCTACGACCAAGGAGGCCTAGGTCATGGCATCTCAAGTTGAGCTCACCCCATGCGGGGCCATGTTTGACATCTTTAAGCGCGCGGCGCATCTGAGCCATATCGAGCTGTGCGGCTTGGTGCTTTCGTCCCGTCCGCTCGCCGACGGCCGCAGCCCGCAGAGCCGAGCCGCCGATCGCTCTTGGGTTTCCCGCTTTATCGTTCGCGCGCCGGTCGGCACGCTTCAGCATCGCTACTTTGCCGAATACGGTACCTCGGCTGCGCGTATTATGTCGCAACTGGCCCTGCGCCAGCGAAATCCCATGGACTCCACGGCTGTGATCAATATGGTGTGCGGTCCTGCAGGTGAACCGATGGTACGCGCGCTCGAAGAGTGCCACCAGGACACGAATCTCTATCGCAACGCGCTCGATCGCCTGTCCCAGGCGGCGGAACTCATGCCCGCCGAGCGCGCCGAGGCCGTGCTGGTGCTGTTTGTCGCTGTCGGTTGTTCGGCGGATGTGCGGTCCTCGGTGAACTATGCCATCGACTACGCGCACGCGACCTGTGGCGGAGGCACCTCCACGCCGCGTTCGCTTGGCATGTCGATGACCGCGGGCGAACGCGAACCCGCCCCGGCGCACCCCTTGGGCTTGCTGCGCGTACAAAACAGTTTTGTCGTGAGCGCCCCGCGCTGGATTCAGCCGAGTGAGCAGGGTGTTGAGATTGGCGCGCTGGCCACTGGTGAGGGCGATATTACCGACGTCGGCGACGATGTCTCGGCCCGCCATGCCCATATCTGGTGCGATGCTCAAAATATCTGGCACGTCGAGGACTTGTCGTCCACCAACGGAACCGTGGTGGTAAACGGGGCCACGCGCGTCTGCATTCAGGTCGAGCCCGGCCGTTCCGCCCAACTCAATCCCGGCGACGAGCTCAAGCTCGGCGAATCCACTACCTACGCCATCCTCTTCGGTGCTCTCTAGCCGGCAGATAGGGACGTTTCTTTTCTGCCGGCACTTGGGGACACTCCTCGGCGCGCCAGAGCCAGTCGCCCGGGGATGGAGGGGCCATTTTGGCCCTTGGCGGTCAGTCGGGGCGAAACTAGAAGATCTTTCCGATTCGCGGCTGTTCATGCTTGTAGAGCATCTAAAACAATAGGATGTTATTCTGGAATATGCCGGGTGCGTGAACTTGCCTGTCTTAGCCTTAATAAGGTATAGGGGAGTTTGGCTCAGGGGTTCCGTCTTGTTCTTCAGCGCAGTATTGTGGGACAGATTTGCTGAGATTGGCGCCTTACACCGCAGAGCGCACGGAAGGCTCTCGATTTGTGTTCTGGCCCCAGAATACAGGGCCTGATACTTACCAACTGTGGCATGGATGTAACATCTGTAGAAATCAACCCTTTTGTTGTCGACCTTTGTAAGAAAAACACTGCCATCAACTCTTTGGATGACGAAACTAGGGTGCTTGAGGGGAGCCTTTACTCCCCTCTGAGAGATGACTCATGTTTTTCGCTTGTCGTTGTGAATCCTCCGTTACTGCCGATTCCGGATGAGATTCCTTATCCCTTCGTTTGAGATGGAGGACAATCGGGTCTGGATAAAACACTTCGTATTCTTAAGGGTGGCGATACGCATTTAGAGAAAAACGGTAAATACTGCTAATAGGGGTGACGACGATGGTGCAGGGGCGACCCGCGATGCTCTCATCAATACGTCGGATACTTGGGAAATCAGGTCTAGATGCATGTATGATGATGCTGTGTGGCTATTCAATTAATCCGCGTTCCGAATGGGTGCAGGGTATAGCTGCGACATCGTATGCTTTTGACCCGGCGCGATACTCAGATATTTCTGAGGCGGTTGACGAAGTTTATACGCACTATGCCGCGCAATGAGTCCTAGGCCCTTTCGACACCACCTATATTGCGAATCAGCACCGCCGCCCACCCGACCGAATATTGCCGTTCGGCACCGCCATTAAATGCCTTCCCGCGCATCCCCGTTACGCTCGGGCTGCCATGCAGTCCAGAGAACGAGGAGGTTCCACATGGCGAGAAGGATCAGGGCCAGGGAGGTCCTGAGGCTGAGGTCGGTGAACGGGCTTTCGCAGAACGCGATCGCCCGCACCGCCCACGTCTCGAAGCACAGCGTCCAGGACGTGCTGGAAGCCGCGAGGGAGCGGGGCGTCTCCTGGGAGGACGTCGAGGGGATGTCCGAGGAGGCCGCCTACGCGCTGCTGTTCCCCGGCAGGGGCGACGCCGGGCCGGTGCACGCCGACCCCGACTGGGCACGCGTCCACCGCGAGCTCGCGAGGACCGGCGTCACGCTCAAGCTCCTGCACGCGGAGTATGCCGACGGGTGCGCGGAGGCCGGCGCGCCGTCGATGTCCTACGACAGGTTCTGCAAGCGCTACCGCCAGTACACGGTGTCGCGCAACGTGGTGAGCCGCGTCGGGCACAAGGCGGGCAGGAACATGGAGGTCGACTGGTCGGGGCCCACGATGCGGCTCGTGGACCCCGCGACCGGCGAGGTCAGGAAGGTGTACCTGTTCGTGGCCTGCCTCCCGTTCAGCCGGTACAGCTACGTCGAGCCGACGCTCGACATGAAGCAGGATACATGGCTGCTGTGCCACGTGCACGCCTTCTCCTTCCTGGGAGGCGCGACGCCCTGCATCGTCCCCGACAACCTGAGGACCGGCGTCACCGCCCACCCCAGGGCCGGGGAGCCGGTCCTGAACGCGGCCTACGAGGAGCTCGCCGCGCACTACGGCTCCGCCGTGATCCCGGCGAGGGTCAGGAGGCCCCGCGACAAGCCGAGCGCCGAGAACGAGGTCTGGGCCGCCGCGACCTACGTGATAGCGGCGCTTCGCGACGAGGTGTTCACCGACATGGCGGCCCTCCGCGCCGCCGTCGCCCGGAGGGTCGCGGAGCACAACGACGCGCCGTTCGCCAAGCGCGAGGGCTCGAGGCGCGAGGTGTTCGAGGAGGTCGAGCGCCCGCTGCTGAGGCCCCTACCGGCCGAGCCCTTCGAGGTGTGCGAGTGGGTCTACGGCCGCAAGGTCCAGGCCAACTGCCACGTCGCGTACGCCCGCAACTACTACTCGGTGAGCCACCTGCTCGTCGGCTCGACGGTCGACCTGCGCGTCACCGAGGGCAAGGTGGAGGTCTTCTCCGGCGGCGAGCGCGTGGCCACGCACCCCAGGTTCCCGTCCTACGCGAGGAACCGCTACTCCACGCGCGGCTCGGACATGCCCGAGGGCAGGGCGTGGTCGGACTGGGACGCGCCGCGCATCCGCGCCTGGGCCTCGAGGGTCGGGCCCTCCTGCTCCGAGCTGGTGGACAGGGTGTTCGCCTGCTACGAGTTCGACGAGCAGGGCTTCAACGCCGCGCTCGCCGTGCTCAGGCTGTCCAGGCGCTACACCCCGGCGAGGCTCGAGCGGGCGTGCGGGATGGCGCTCGCGACCGGGAAGAGGTCGCCGCGCTACCGCGACGTCGAGCCCGTGCTGAGGTCGGGGCAGGACAGGGCGCCAGCCGGCGAGGCGTCCGGGGACTGCGGCTACGTGCGCGGCGCCGGCTTCTACGGGGAGGAGTGAGCATGGACGTCAACGCGGAGACCGCCCGCAAGCTCAGGGAGATGGGGGCGGCCGAGCTGCTCGCCGCCCTCTCCGCCCAGGACGAGGCCGTGTGCGCCGGGATGGCGTTCGCCGAGCGCGTCCAGATGGCGGTGGACGAGGCGCACTCCGACTTCATCACGCAGAAGGTCCGCAACCTGACGAGGAGGGCCGGCCTCAGGTACCCCGAGGCCGACGTCCGCTCGGTCGACTTCTTCGAGGGCCGCGGCCTCGACAGGGTGGCGGTGGCCGAGCTCGCGACCTGCGGGTTCGTCGGGCGCGGCGAGAACGTGGTTCTCCAGGGCCTCACCGGCACGGGCAAGACCTACCTGGCCTGCGCGCTCGCGAAGGCCGCCTGCGCCAGGAGGGTGAGGTCGTGCTACGTCCGCCAGCCCGACCTCGAGGACCTCTGGCGCGAGAGCCGTGACCGGCCCGGCGGCGAGCGCAAGCTCGTCCGCAAGTACGGGGCGTTCGGCCTGCTCGTGATAGACGAGTGGCTGCTCGACAGGCCGGACACCGAGTTCAGGTCGATGCTGCTGGAGCTGATGGAGCTGAGGTACGGCACGGCCTCGACCGTATTCTGCACCCAGTTCAAGAAGAAGGACTGGCACCCGAGGCTCGGCGGCGGGGTGCATGCCGACGCCATCATGGACAGAATCGTGCACAACGCGGTCTGGGTCGACATGGGCGAGGCCAACATGCGGCAGCGCCGCGGATAGACCGGTAGCAATAAAAAAGCACCGGGGCCAGTGTCGGCCCCGGTGCCCAAGCGCGATATCGGCGGTGCTGTTTCACGATATTCAACAGTGCTCAAGCGAGCAAATACTCATGGAGGCGTGGGGCAACCTGACACTGCGCGGCACCGGGACCCTGACGGCGACGGGCTCGCAGTGCGGGATCCACGTCTCGCAGGCGCTCGTGGTGGACGGCTGCACCGTCGACGCCCGGGCGGACGGGGCGGTTGCTGGCGTGATCGCAGGCGACATGGCCGTGCGCGGCGGCGGACGCGTCGTTGCCGCGGGCGCCGGGTCAGGAGCGGGCGTGCGTGCCTACGGCGTGTATCTGCAGGATGCAGGCCTTGGCGATGGTGTGGCCGGCTGCCGACTTTCCGTCGATGCCTCGTGGCTCGATGCGGCCGGTTCCGACGGCGGCGTTGTGTGCACGGGCGGGTCGCTTGTGTCCGCACGGTTTGTGACGCCTGCCGGTGGGGTCTTTGGTGCTGGTGGCGTGGTTGATGCTGCAGGGGTAGTGGCGCCGCGCGTGGTGATTGAGCCAGATGTCACCACGCCCTCGGCGG
>USHT01000004.1 GCA_900554455.1 uncultured Collinsella sp. | reverse complement strand
CGTCCAGCCGGCGATATCGCGGCGCGTCAGCACCACACGGTGCGTCACATCCAACCCCACCATGGTGAGCTTGCGGCCCGAGCGCAGCACGGCATCGGCGGCCTCGGGGTCGCTTGCCATGTTGGCCTCGGCGCCCGCGCTCACGTTGCCGGGCACGGTAAGGGCGCCGCCCATCACAACCACGCGGCCGATAGACATCATCGCCGCCGCATCGCGCTCAAGAGCAAGCGCCAAGTTTGAGAGCGGGCCGGTCGCCACGTAGACCAAATCGGGGCCATAGGTGCGTGCGGCATCGATCAGATAATCGACCGCCGCATTGCCATCGGCCGACGTCGCCCCAACCGGCTCATACGGCGATGCAGGCACGCTCGCGCCGCCAATGCCGTTTTTACCATGGATGAGCGTGGTGGACGCCGGCGACGTATAGGGCTCGGTCGCCTTGATGGGTCGGTCGGCGCCCAGGTACACCGGCACCTCGGGGCGACCCAGCAGGTCGAGCATCGCTAGGCAGTTATGCGCCGACTGGTCTACGCGCACGTTGCCAAAGCACGTGGTAATGCCGACGAGCTCCACCTCGGGGCTCGCGATGGCATAGGCGAGCGCCATCGCATCGTCCACACCCATATCCAGATCAAGGATCAGCTTCTTGATTGCCATTGTTCTACTCCGCTTCTCCGTCTTTATCGTTTAACCAAACCAATGTTCAACTTCGGCGCGCGTGGGAATCGATTGCTGAGCGCCCAGGCGCGACACCGTCACCGCCGAGGCGCGAGCACCCGCGGCCATGCACTCAAAGAGCGGCAAGCCCTCTAGGCGAGCCGCCACCAACGCGCCGATAAACGTATCGCCGGCGGCCGTGGTATCGACTACCGTACTCGAAAGTGCCGGCATGCGCAGCAGCTCACCGCCATCGCCGAGCGCAACCGAGCCGGCACCGCCCAACGTGATGACCGCAGCTCCGGCACCCCTAGCGAGCAGGGCATTGAGCGCCGCGACGCAGCTCGCATCATCCGCAGGCAAGATGCCCGTCAGCACCTGGCACTCAGCCTCGTTGGGACAGACCAGGTCGACCGCGGACCAGACCTCCGCAGGCAGCTCGCAGGCGGGCGCTGGATTAAAGACCGTATAGAACCCCAGCTCGTGAGCGCAAACAAGCGCCTCGGCCGTCGCCGCAAGGTCACATTCGCCCTGGGCGATAAAGACGCTTCCGGCAGCCGGGGCAATCTCGCTGGCGTCGCCGTCGAGCTCATGGGCCACCAGACGCCTCAACGCGCAGGCAACGTCCGCGCCCGCAAGCGCATGGTTGGCGCCCGGTGACAGTATGATGCGGTTGTCGCCCTCGCAGCGAATGATGGTCGCCGTTCCCGTCTCCACGTCATCGCGATGCACTACAAAGTCACAGTCCACGCCGGCGTCTTGGAGCCCCACCACGAGCGACGCGCCGAACGCGTCGCGACCGACCGCGCCGATCATGTGCGTGCACGCGCCCATACGCGCGGCAGCTACGGCCTGATTGGCGCCCTTGCCGCCGGCGTTGGTGATAAACCCGCTGCCGCCGACGGTCTCGCCCGCACGCGGCATGCGCTCACACGCCACCGAAAGGTCCATGTTCATGCTGCCGAACACCGCAACGATGCCGCGATCTGCCATGGAAACCTCCTCGTCCGCAGGCTTTGCGCCCACCGTCGACCAACGATTGTGCACTCTCGCACCCCCTATAACTTTAGTTCACTTTGATGTGGACGCGCGCTTGAGCTTGCGCCAGCAGCAAGCATTCACAGGAGCGGGCAGCTACAATGAATACGTGCTGATTTTTCTCGTCATTGGATGATGTTTTATGGAACAATTCTCGCAATCGGGCTCGCGCGGTCGACGCCGCACGGGCAACGAGCCGGCGCCGCACGAACGCGTGAAGGGCGAACGCCGTGCCAACGAACCGCGACGCACCGTGAGCCCCCATCGTGCTTCTGCCAACAACGCGGGCCGCGCCAACACTCCCGCCGCGGAGCAGACGCCTGCTCGCCCCAAATCCCGCTACATCCCTGCCCTTGACGGCCTGCGTACGCTCGCCGTCGTCGCGGTGGTGCTCTATCACCTTAACCTCACGTGGGCGCAGGGCGGCCTGCTTGGCGTCACGATCTTCTTTGTGCTTTCGGGCTATCTGATCACACGCCTGCTACTCAACGAAGTCGCTAAGACCGGACGCATCGACCTTAAGAGCTTCTGGATTCGCCGCATCCGTCGCCTGGTCCCCGCCGTGGTGACCGTCGTGGTGGTAACCTGCGCGCTGTGCACTCTCTTTAACCACGTGATGCTCACCAAGATGCGCCCCGACATCCTGCCGTCGCTGCTGTTCTTCAACAACTGGTGGCAGATTGCCCAAAACGTCTCGTACTTCAATGCTCTGGGCGACCCCTCGCCGCTCACGCACTTTTGGTCGCTTGCCATCGAGGAACAGTTCTACCTGATTTGGCCGCCACTGCTGTTTGCCATGGTATCCATGCATGTGAGCAAACCCAACACGCGCCGCGTGGTTCTGGGCCTTGCCGCGGTATCTGCCCTCGCCATGATGGCGCTTTACAACCCTGCCGCCGACCCCAGCCGCGTGTACTACGGCACCGACACCCGCGTGTTCTCGCTGCTGCTGGGTGCCTGGATGGCCTTTATCCCCGATCGCGACCTGGCGCCGGTGCGTCTCGCTCATCGTTTGGGGCTCAATCGCCCGGTTGGCGCCGCCAAGCACGGCAAGAACGCCGAGAGCAAGCCTGGCGAGAAGGCCGACGAAGCAGCCGAGACCGCCCCGGCACAGCCGAGCGCCCTCGTGCGCTTTTGGTCCTCGCCCGCATCCATCGATGTGTTGGGCGTCGTGGGTCTGGTTGGCCTTGCCGCCATGGTCGCGCTCACCAACGGCTACACCGCGTTCCAGTATCGCGGCGGCACGCTGCTGTGCTCGATCCTCACGCTCATGGTCATTGCCGCCTGCGTGCAGCCCCAGGGAATGGTTGCCCGCGCGCTGTCCGCCGAGCCACTCGTGTGGGTTGGCAAGCGCTCCTACAGCATCTACCTGTGGCACTATCCCCTGCTGTTGCTCATGAACCCGGTCGCCAACATCAACGATACACCGTGGTGGCAGTACATTTTGCAGGTGCTGTTGGTGGTCGCCGTGGCCGAATGCTCATATCGCTTTATCGAGACGCCGTTTAGAAAGGGCGCCTTTGGGCGCACCGTCGCCGAATTCCGCGATGGCACCACCACGCCCGCCAACTGGGCACGCACGCACATCCCTGTCTGCGCAGCCTGCGCTGTCGTGTTGGTCGTTGCACTGGGCGGCCTGATCTTTGTGCCCGAGACGTCTGCGCTGAGCGGCGAGGGCGCCGAAGTTCTGAACAAGGAAGCCAAGAACACCGCGCCCACCGACCAGCAGGCGGCCGACGACACCGACAAGGACAACGACGGCTTCCCCGATGGCTCCTACGATCTGCTTATGATCGGCGACTCCGTGTCGCTGCGTGCCGTGGACACCTTTGACGGCGTGTTCCCGCACAGCCATATCGATGCCGAAAAGGGCTGCCAGTTCGATGCGGGCCGTGCGACATTTGAGGGCTATCTTCAACAGAACCTTGCCGGCAAGATCGTGGTCTTTGCGCTGGGCACCAACGGCTTGGTAACCGACGACCAAATCGACGCCATCATGGCCGATGCAGGAGATAGGCGTATTGTGGTGTTTGTGAACACGCGCAGCCCGCAGCCGTGGGTTGGCTCTACCAACCAGGCCATCACCAACGCCGCTACGCGCTACAAGAACGTACGCGTTATCGACTGGTACGGATACAGTGCCAACCGCAACGACCTGTTCGATGGCGATGGCACGCACCTATCGACCACTGGCGTGACTGAGTACCTCAACTTGATCCACGATGCTGTCAAGAAGGACCTGCCCGTACACCCCGAGGATCACGTCAACGATCCGCAACCGGCAGCCGTCAAGTCCGCCACCGACGCGCTCGTCAATGCTCTCGCTATCAAGCCACACAAGCTGGGCACCGACAAGTAACCTGCAGCGCAAACTTCCCACATCCGGAGGGGGCGTCTGCCACGGCAGACGCCCCCTCCGGCAGTTAGGGACGTTCCTTATGTGCCGGTACCTAGGGACACTCCTGGCGCAGCCAATGAAGACCTCTACGGATGAATTCCAGGCCGCTCCGTCGCTCCAGACATCGTTTCCGCGCCTCGTGCCTGCCCCAAACAATCAAAACAAGCCCTTTTCGCCGCACCCTCAAAGGTCTGTGGGCAAAAAAGGGCAAATATGAGTACTGTTACCATTTTAGTAGCAGGCAAAACCACCCAAAATGACGTCCGAGCGACCCCTACAACCCCCTAAAGCAGCCAAGCTGACTGGTTTAAGGCGTATTACAGCCAATTTTAATGAACATACTATAGGTTATGTTTATTATCCTCGTGGATGTAAATGCTATTCACTTAGCAACAGTACTCATATTTGGCATTTTTTGCCCACTGCCATATAGCTAACACCCTATAGCAGACAAAAAACAGGCCGCAGCCCATCGCTGCGGCCTGTTCGGAAGCAAAAGTGGGCGTTAAGCGCTGTAGCCCATCGCCTGCAGAACAAACATGACGACCGTGAGCACCGTAATCACGCCGATAGTCGCCCAAGTGAGCACGTTCCACACGCGGCCGTTGCGGTTGGTGCCCATAATGTGACGGTCGGCGGCGATAACCACCTGGAACACCAGAACCACGGGCAGTAGCACGCCATTGATGACCTGCGAGGTCATCATAATCTGGAACAGATCGACGCCGGGCATAAGCACCAGCACGGCAGAGATACCGATGATGGCCGTAATGATGCCGCGATAGACCGGGGCCTCGTCCCAGCTGCGGTCGGCACCGCGCTCCCAGCCAAATGCCTCGCAGATAGCGCTCGACGTAACGCCCGGCAGCACGCAGGCAGCCAAGAAGCTCGCCGCGACCAGGCCCGAGGCAAACAGTACCGTGGACCACTGACCCGCAATAGGCTCCAACGCGCGGGCGGCATCGGCAGCATCGCTAATCTGAATACCCGCCGGGAACAACACCGTACCGGTCGTGATGATAATAAAGCCGGCAATGACATCGGCGGCAAGCGAGCCGCTCACGGTATCGATGCGCTGCAGCACGATATCGTCCTCGCCCGCGTTCTTATCGACCACGTTGTTCTGCGCCAAGAAAATCATCCACGGCGCGATGGTGGTACCGATCGTCGCGACCACGAGCGACACGTAGCTGGGGTCATTTTGAATGTTAGGCACGACCAGGTCGACCGCGACCTCACCCCAGTTGGGGCCAGCCATAAACGCGGCGATAATATAAGTCACGAATACGCAGCTCACCAGCAGCAAAATCTTCTCGATGCGCTGGAAACTACCCGACATGGTAAGCATCCACACCAGCAGCGCCACCAGCGGCACCGAAATGCTCGCCGGCACGCCAAAGAGGGCAAGGCCGCTGGCGATGCCCGCAAACTCCGAAATGGTCACAGCCGTGTTGGCGATCAACAGCGCCGCCATAGCAAGTACACTCTTGCGCACGCCAAAGCGCTCGCGAATGAGCGATGCCAGGCCCTTGCCCGTGACGCAGCCGCAGCGCGCCGCGGTCTCTTGCGTCACGATGAGCAGCACGGTCATGACGGGAAGCATCCAGAGCATCTTATAGCCATAGCTGGCGCCCGCGCTGGAATACGTGGCGATGCCGCCGGCGTCATTGCCCGAAAGCGCCGCCAGAAGACCGGGGCCCATGGCGCCAAAGATGGCCGCGATGGTCAGCTTTTGCTTGGTGCTCGGCTTTTGCTTCGTATTTTGCACGCGACCACCTAACCCATGACCGACATGGTGAGCAGCACCGCAGCGGCGCAGTACGCTACGCACGAGATCATGACGGCAATAACGTTCATGGCGGTGCCCGACGTGTTGAGGTCATGCTCGTCACGCCAGAACAGCACCATCAGGTAAATCACGGCGCTCATGTTGCCAACCAGGCAAATGATGGCAGCGATATTAAAGCACCCGGTAAAGAGTTGCTCCTCAAACATGGGCGCATCGGGGAACGCAGCGGTGCGCACCAGCTGGGCGCACAGATAGGTCACGAGTGACAGAATCAGGCCCATGCCCGTGCTCTGGAAGAAGAACCCCAGATACGGCTTGGGCTCGTCGTCGTGACCGTCATACTCCAGGAAGTAGTTCTTGACGAACGACACCATACGCGAGGCAGCCAGCAACACGAGCGGCATGGCGCACATGGGGAACACCACCAAATGCGCGGAGCCCAGCGCCGTCCCCAGCACCGTTGCCATGATGCACGAGGCGATGCCCCACACGACGACCCAGTACTGACGATGCACGAACCAGCTGAGCACGTTCGTCGAGTCGTCCGACGCGCTATCGCCCGAGCCGACACCGGCGATCTGCAGGTCCTCCTGGTGCTCCTCGGCGATAACGTCCATGGCGTCGTCGAAGGTCACGATGCCCAGGATATGACGGTTCTCGTCGCAGACAGGGATGGCAACCAGGTCGTACTTGGTCATCTCGTCCGTTACGTCTTCCTGGTCCTCGTCGGGCGACACATAGACCAGGTCGCGATAGGCAAGCTGGCCCAGCGTGGCGTCGCGGTCGGCCACAATCAGCGTGCGCAGCGAAAGCACGCCCGTCAGCATACCGCTCGGATCCTCGGTGTAGACGTAGTAGACGCTCTCGAAGTCCTCGTCGAGTTTGCGAATCGCCTCGATGGCATCGCCGACCGTCGCCGTAGCAGGCAGGGCGACAAACTCCGATGTCATGATTCGGCCGGCGGTGTTGTCCTCGTAACCCAGCAGATTACGAATCGCCTTCTCCTCCTTGACGCCCATCAGGCGCAGGAGCTTCTCGGCCTTCTCGTAATCGAGCTCGTCGATCAGGTCGGCGGCGTCGTCCGGGTCCATCATGGCCAGCATCGACGACGCATCGGTGTCGGACATGCCCTCGAGCATCTCGGTCATGAGCTCGTCATCATCGAACTCCGAGATAGCCTCGGCGGCCTGGGCGGTATCGAGCTGCGCGAACACCTGCGCGCGCAGGCGCGGGTCGAGTTGCTCGATAATGTCGGCGATGTCGGCAGGGTGGAGCTCGCCAAGCGTCTTGTGCGACACCGAGAGCTGGATGTTCTTGGTCGAGCGGTCGAGCAGGTCCATGTAGGACCAGGCGATGATGTCCTCGCTGAGCGGCTTGCCCAGGTGCTTCATAAAGCCCTCGACGACATGCTCGAGCGCGGGGCTGATCGCGCGCAGCAGACCGCGAGCGCCGACCTCGGCACCCAGCAGGCGCAGCTGGTTTTCTCCCGACATAGAGAATTTGATGTCGTTTACGCGCACGACCTTCATGCCCTGCGTGTCGACGATCTGCTTGTTGAGCACGTCACGCGCCAACAGGAGCTCGGTCGGCTGCAGATACGAGAAGCGAATGTTGGTGGCAGACGTATTGAGATACACGCCCGTCTCGTCGATACGGTCGACCCATTTGCGCCAGCTGATCATAAATGGCGTCTTGCCGGGACCGCGGAACGCGAGCGATGTCACGTGCGGAAAAACTTCGCCGGTAGCAATGCCAAAATCGTTCACCACGCCGAGCTTTTCGCCGTCGACGTCCAAGACCGGCAATTTAAGCATCTCACTCAGATAATTCAATGGTGCTCCCCATCATTATTCCTCCGGACGCGACCGCGCGTGCGGCGTCCGAGGGCTTCTGGATATGTATACGCATGCGCGGGCGGCACGCCGCTCGACGCTCACACCCCGTGCATGCGCAAAAAGCACCTGCATGGGGTCATCGACTGTATGGTCGAGGTTTGGATTTCACCTGTAACCTTTCTCTTGACCCTCATTAACCGCAGTAACTATAGCATCAGCATCGCGCTGCGGCACCGAATTTACCCGCTGCACATTGCAGGCATACCAAACGCTGACGCATCCGTGACATAGTCATTGGGGACGTTCTTAAATGACTACCCAATAACTACTCTGTGGTGTCATTGTCCTCGGCAAGTTGGGGGAACACGGCGTCCTTGGGCATGGTGGCCTTCGTCAGCGAGGTGAGCTTTTTGCTCAGCGACATGTCCGTCTTGACCAGGTCGCTCAACGTCACGATCTTGTAGCCGTCGGCAATGAGGCCGTCGATAATCTGCGGCAGCGCCTTGAGCGTCTGCTCGGCGCATTCGTCTCTATCGGTGAGCAGCACGATATTGCCCGGCGTCACCGAATCGAGCACCGTCGAGACCTGCTCGTCGGCACCGTTTAGCAGCCAGTCGCCCGAGTCAATATTCCACGAGACCACGGCGGAGACCAGGTCCATCGCATCAATCCAGTTTTGCTCGTCAAAGGCAGCGTAGGGAGCACGCAGTAGCATCGTCTTCACGCCGATCGCCGACTTAATCGCATCGGTGCCTTTCGTGATCTGTTCGCGTACCGCCTCACGGTCCCGACCCTTGAGCGAATCGTCGCTGTAGCTGTTGGATCCGATCTCGCACCCGGCATCGACAATCGCCTTGGCCGTGGCAGGCGAGGCCTCGGCCGCATCGCCCGAAAGGAAGAACGTCGCGGTGACGCCCTTTTCCTTGAGCACCTGCAGGATCTGCTTGGTGGCGCCGCTCGGACCCTCGTCAAACGTCAGCGCCACGTACTTTTTGTTGCCCTTGGGCGCTACGCTGGCGCACGCAACAACGCAATCGGTGGCGGGCACAACCTCGCCGCGGTCCTGCGTCTTGCCCGACTGCTCGCCGACCCACACCTCGGAGCGGCCCTGAACGCCCCACGTCTGCACATACTCGATAGCGCCCGTGCCCTCGACCTTGAGCTTGGGCTCGATAACCGTAGCCTGAACCTCATGCTTCTCGTAGGTGTTACGGCCATCCTTGACCGTCACCTTCTCGCCGCCCTCAAGTTCGCGGCTATCCCATTTGCCCTGCTTCACGCGCTTGCCGTCGACCTTCACCGACAGCTTTTCGCCTCCATGGCGCTTGAGCACGCTGTCATCGACGGCCAGCAGGTCGCCTGCGTCGTAGGTGTCAGTCAACTCCTGGTCGTCAATAAGATTCTGCAGCGTAGAGCCCACGCGCACCGCGGTCTTCTGGCCGTTGAGCTCCACGTCCACACTGCGGTTGACGTAGCCCACGACGGCAGCGATAAACAGCACGAGCGCGCAACCCACGGCGATGAGCGCGTAGGGCAGGCGAGACGAACGACGGGGCGTACGGCTGTTGCCGATGCGCGCACTGCGATCGCTAAACCCACGGCTATGGTTGAGGTACATCGCGCCGGGCTTACGGTGACGCTTGCGCTGACCGCTGGGCAGCTGCCCCAGGTCGCGGCGCGCCGTCGGACGCGCACCCGAACGCCCGTTTAAGTTGGATCCGTTTTGGCGCATGTGCCCTCCCCCATAAACACAGCAAGCCGGAGCAACAGGTCTCCGGCTTGCCTCCCATCATTTGGTACGTCGCTATTTTGTAGCTTTTGACGAGCCTCCGCTCGCCTTTTGGTATTCGTCCTTAAAGGCCTTGAACATGCCGCGCGTCTTGCCGAGCTGCTTGCCCAGTGCGCGACTGCCCTTGTCCACGGCAACCGATCCCTTGTCGTCGAGCACCTTGGCGCCCTTTTTGACCTTGTCGCCCACCACGACGCTGGCCTCGGCGGCCTTGGCAGCCGCACCGCCCGAATACCCGAGCGACTTGACCTCGTCCGAGACGACCATCGCGCCGTTCTCGTAGCCGCGCAGCATCGTCGGCGGCACCTGCGTGTCACCAACCAAAACACTCGAAGCAGCACCGGCGGTCACATAGAATGCCTGCACGATGCCCGACCGCGGCTTGAACTCCACATCCGAACAATAGCCCACGACGTCGCCCGATTCCGTGCGCACGTCCATACCGACCCAGATGATGCAATCGTCCAGGTTGATGTCGAGGCGCTTGGCGGCGGCGGCATCGTACGTGTCCTTGACGTCATCGACCGCAATGGCACCCTCGTAGACACCAATGGCGTCGAGCGCTACGAATCGGTCGGGGCGCTCGCGATATCGGACTGGCGGACCATAAAGCCGACCACGCGCGTACCGCCCGGGGTAAAGACCGGAAAGTGAATCTTTCCGAGCTTTTTAGGGCTGCGCGGCGTGCCGTCCTTTTTGGTGCGCTTGTCCTCGGTAGGCTTGCGATAGATCTTGGCGCCGACAAAATCCCCGGCGCGCATTATGCCTCGGTCGAGGGCTCCGCAGCCTCGGTATCAGCCTCGACGGCGTTCTCGACCACGACGTCGGCGGCAGGCGTCACGTTGCCGCCCGAAATGGCGTCGTTGAGCTGCTCGCGCAGCTGGTCCATGCGCTCGCGGGCCAGGTCGACCTTGGCGCGCAGGTCATCGGTCTTGGCGTCGACCATCGGGCCAAAGTCATTCACCGCAGCACGGGCCTCCCCGGCGCTGTGCTCGTAGGTGTCGCGCATATTGTCCCAGGCGTCGTTGGCGATATCGGCAGCCATGGCGCGGGTCTCGGCGCCCGAGCGCGGGGCCAGAGCAACGCCGGCAATAGCGCCGGCAGCGGCACCAAAAAGTGCGCCGGAGACAAAGCTGAAAGTCTTACCCATGATCATTCCTCTCCTGCGGGCACGTCGGTGCCCACCGTTTGAATGCTGTCCATTATACCCGCAGCGCATCACTTGCCGCTCCGCTCATCTGCGTACGGCAAAGGCGCAGGTACGTGATGGTGATAAACGCGTAGGCCTACTCCTGGGGCATAGCCGGCATGGCCACCGTGGCACCCGGGTCCTCGCCGGCGCCGTCCACGAGCGGCAGGCCGCCCTCATGCGCAGGTCCTGCCGGAACCGTCGCCGCACCGCCAAAGACGGCAGCGGAGGCCTCGTGGTTCTCGGCAACCGCGCCCTCGGTATCAATCGCCACCTGGGGCTCGTCGTCAAAGTTGGGGACGCCCTGGGGCTCGGCGGGAACGGGCTCGGCGGTCGCATCGGCAACGAGCTCGGCGTCGACCGGCACATCGCCCTCGTCAGCGCCCTCGTCCTCGGCAGCATCTTCGCCGTTCGCAGCGGCGACGGCCTCGTGAGGATCCTTGCCCTCGGCCTCGGCGCGCATGCCCAGCACCAGGTTGCGCAGGCCCGCGACCGTGCCTTCCACGTCGGGGGCAGGCTGGTCGGCGTGCAGGTACGCCCAGTCCATCATAAAGGTGGCCGAAGACAGCGCACCGATGGCCAGCGCGTCGTCGGGGCACGAAAGCTCAACCTCAAAGACGCGCTCGTCGTGCTCGCTTACGCGCGTGCGGCCGCACGAGATGCTACCGGCAAGACCGGTCTCGTTCATGAGCTCAACCGTCACGTGCTCCAGCAGGTGGCAGAGCTCGGTCTGGCCCATGCAGTCCTGGAACTCGCGACCGGAATCACCCAGGCACAGGTGCTTGGCAATCGCCGGCACCAGGTAATACACGCGCGCCGTGGCCTCGATGTCCTCCGAGGTCATGAGCGGCATGCCGGGGTTCACCAGCACATGCGCGCAGATCTTGTCCTCACTGACGGTGACCTTAAGGATGTTGAACAGGCCTGCCATAACTCTCCCCTACTCTTCCTTGCCCTACTCGTCGCCATCGTGCGGATCCACAGAGCCCGCACCCGACGCCGCCGGCTTCTCTGCCGAAGACTCGGAATCCTTCTTATCGGTTTCGGCCGGAGCGATCACGCGAATGAGCGAGATGCGCTGGCCACGCATCGACTGAACTTTAAACTTGTACCCCGCGACCTCAAACACCTCTCCGATGTCGGGCACCGAGTCGCAAAGCTCCAAAATCCAGCCGGCGATGGTCTCATAATCATCGCTTTCCTCGAGCGGCCAACCAAGCTCAATCGCGTCATCGCACGAAAAACGCCCATCAACGAGCCACTCGCGGCGCGAAAGGCGCGTGAGATACTTGTTGTCGGGGTCGAACTCGTCCTCGATCTCGCCGACGATCTCCTCGACGATATCCTCGATGGTGATAATGCCGGCCGTGCCGCCGTACTCGTCCACGACCACCACGATCTGGTCGTGCGAGGTCTGCATCTCGGACAGCAGCGGCAGGATGTCCTTGGTGTCGGGCACAAAGGTGGCGTCGCGCAAAAAGCCGGCGATGGGCTGGTCACCCTTGCCGTCGAGCGCGGGTTGGATCAGGTCCTTGATGTGCGCAATGCCGGCGACGTTGTCGGGATCCTCGTGATAGACGGGGATGCGGCTGAAGCCGGTCTGGCGCATGGTGGACAGCACGTCGGCGACCGTCTCGTCGTCCTCGCACATGGTGGTGTCCACGCGCGGCACCATGACCTCGCGGGCAACGGTGTCGCCCAGGTCGAAGATCTCGTGGATCATGCGCTTTTCCTCGTCGAGCAGGTCGTCCTGCTCCGAGACCATGTACTTGATCTCTTCTTCCGAGACGTTTTGGCGGTCGTCGGCGCTCTTGATGCGCAGGATGCGGGCCAGGCCATCGGAGCAGGCGCCGGTCAGCCACACGAGCGGACGGGCGATCTTTTGGAAAAACGACAACGGTCCCACGACCTGCTTGGACACGCCCTCGGCATTGGCCAGGCCGATGCGCTTGGGGACGAGCTCGCCGATCACGATGGACACGAAGGCGACCGCGACGGTGATGATGACCGGCGCCAGGCCGCGCGCGATGGCGGAGAGCGGCGCGATGCCAAAGCTCATGAGCCACGTGGCGAGCGGGTCGGACAGACTCGTCGAGGCGACGGCGGACGAGGCGAAGCCCACGAGCGTAATGGCAACCTGGATGGTGGCGAGCAGCTGGTCGGAGTCGGCAGCCAGCTTAATGGCACGCTCGGCGCGCTTGTCGCCTTCCTCGGCCTCGTGCTCCAACACGGCGCGCTTGGCCGTGGTGAGCGCCATCTCGGACATAGAGAAGTAGCCGTTGATGAGGGTCAAAACGAGGGTGGTGATAAGGGAGATGGTTATGTCCATCGGGAATTTCTCGAACCTCCAAGATTCGGGACGTCAGGTTAAAACGTTGATGGCGGATACGGCAATTGCACCGGCGCCCAAACGAGAACGCGGGCGCGCAGGCATGGTCGCTAGATTACGAAGAGGATCACCGCCATGAACTGGAAGATGCTGCCGGCGAGCACCCACAGGTGAAACACGCTGTGCAGATAGCGCACGTTTTTGGCGATATAGAACGGCACGCCCGCGGTGTAGCACACGCCGCCGACGGCGAGCAGGGCAAGTGCCACGGGGTTGAGCAGCGCCACAAGTTCGGGCAGCTTAAAGACAACGAGCCAGCCCATCAGCAGGTAGACCAGGCCGCTTACCCAATGCGGCTGGCGCTCGCGTAGGAAGCACTCGAGGGCGATGCCGATGATGGCGATGGCCCATACGGCAAAGAACAGCACAGCGCCGCCGTCGTTTGCGAGCGTGATAAGGCAAAACGGCGTATAGCTGCCCGCAATGAGCAGGTAGATGCAGCTGTGGTCGATGATGCGAAACACGCGCTTGGCGCGCGCGGGCTGAATCGCGTGGTAGAGCGTGGAGGCTAGGTATTCGAGGATAATGCTGACGCCGTAGACAATTGCCGCGGCCATGTGGGCCGGGCCTCCGCCGCGCAGGGCGGCGAATACGATCAGGAGCACCAGGCCCGCGATACCCAGCAGGCAGCCGACACCATGGGTGACGGAGTTCATGATCTCCTCACCCACCGTGTAGTGTGGAACGGCCGCGGTCTTGGGTCGCGGCTTAGAACTGTCGCTCGAATCGGACATGCCGGTTACATCCTCCAACGTAAAGAGTTCTCAACACTATATCAAAGCGTCTGGGTACGTGTGAAATTTGCACCATACGTGACCCCTTGTTTACCCATTCTTTGCCTGTTGACGCATCAACGGCGAACGTCCATAATGCGCTTGCATTAAATGTTGATGTATTAACATATTATAGGAAAGCTTCTTATGTCTCAAAACGCACGTTCCCATCGAAAGCTCAAGATAGCCGGCGTCGTTGCGCTGGTGGTTGTCGTTGCGCTGCTCGGATTTGCCGGCAACTTTCTGTTTGACTTCGCGCTGAATCCCCGCGCGCCATACACCATGAAGATGATGCAGGATAGCAAGAACGACAAAGAAGGTGAGCAGCCGGATGCCGAGGATACCGAGGCGCGGGCATGGTTTAAAGAGAACCGCAAGAGCAGCAACCTCACCGCGGACGACGGGACCGAGCTTGCCGCCTGGCATTTTGCTGCGTCGGAGAGCACGCACGACTACGCCGTCTGCCTGCATGGATATACCAACGAGCCCATCGGTATGGCCCGATACGCCAAACGCTTCCACGACCGTGGCATGAACGTACTCGCACCCGCCGCCCGCGCCCACGAGCGCTCCGGCGGCGACTATATCGGCATGGGTTGGCCCGAGCGCCTCGACATCGTCGCATGGATCGAGCGAATCGTTCAGGCTGACCCCAAGGCGCGCATCCTGGTCTTTGGCGAATCCATGGGCGCGGCGACCGCCATGAACGTCGCGGGGGAATCTCTGCCCGCAAACGTGAAATGCATTATCGAGGACTGCGGTTATACGAGTGTTTGGGACGAGTTTTCTCTGCAACTCAAGGACGTGTTCGGCCTGCCCAGCTTTCCCTTGCTCGATGTAGCAAACTTGGCGTGCAACGTGCGCGCGGGCTACGACTTTCATAAGGCGAGCAGTGTGGAGCAACTCAAACACGCGACAGTTCCCATGCTGTTTATCCACGGCGACCAGGACACCTTTGTGCCGTACAGCATGCTCGACCAAAACTACGACGCGTGCGCCAGCAAGGTCAAGCAAAAGCTCACTATCCATGGCGCCACCCACGCCAAGAGTGCGCAAGTTGACCCCGAGCTCTACTGGAATACGGTCGACGACTTCCTCGACAAGAATTTTTAGGCAAAAAGCAACGTCTGGGGTTTTGTTGCCAAAAATCGGTTTGCGGTCGGCGGTATTCGATTTTTCACCGCACTTCTGAAAAGCCGCCCGCGAGCGTTGTGCTCGTGGGCGGCTTTTGCTCAACTTACGCTACAAAGGCGCTTATTTTGTCCAATAGCTAGGCGCTACTTGACCTCGATGAGCTCGTACTCGCTCGTGCCCAAGCCGATCTTCTCGGCATGCGCGATGCACACGCGCCAGTCGGTGTCGGGATGCGTGATGCAGAAGGGATCCTTGGCCTGCTCGCCCTCCAGATGCTCGTGGTTGTGCTCCATCTTGGTCGCGTTATCGGTGAGCTCGGTGTTGGGCAGCGGCTCGGACGCCATGACGGCATCGGCGCAGGCCTGGTCGATGGCGACCGGGTCGAAGCTCGCGAACATGCCGATGTCGTTGACGATAGGCGTGTCGTTTTCGGGATGGCAGTCGCAGTTGGGGCTGATATCCATGGCAAGCGAGATATGGAAGCTCGGGCGGCCGTCGACAACGGCCTTCGTATACTCGGCGATCTTGCAGTTGAGCACGTCGGCCGCGGCGTCATAGCCGGGCTTGATGCAGTCCTGGTTGCATGCCGCAATGCAGCGGCCGCAGCCCACGCAGCGATCGTGGTCGATGGCGGCCACGTGCACCGTGCGGGTGTTGCCGCTGGCAAGCTCGCGCTCGCGGGTATCGTCAAACGAAATGGCGTTGTGCGCGCAGATCTTCTCGCAGGCGTGGCAGCCAACGCAGTGCTCGGTCGCGACGTTCGGCTTGCCGGCGGCATGCTGCTCCATCTTGCCGGCACGGCTGCCGCCTCCCATGCCCAGGTTCTTCATGGCGCCGCCAAAACCGGCCTGTTCATGACCCTTAAAGTGGGTGAGGCTGATCACGATATCGGCATCCATGAGTGCCTGGCCGATCTTGGCCTCGTGCACGTACTCGCCGCCCTCGACCGGAACGAGCGCCTCGTCGGTGCCCTTGAGGCCGTCGGCGATGATAATCTGGCAACCCGTAGCGTACGGGGTAAAGCCG
>USHT01000003.1 GCA_900554455.1 uncultured Collinsella sp. | reverse complement strand
GGCGGGCAAATCGTCTGCGCCGGCACGCCGGCGGATATCGCTGCCTGCCCCAAGAGCGTTACTGGCCGCTACCTATAACTGAATGTGACAAAGGGACAGCCCCTTTGTCACATTCTCGGAAAGCCTGTCTGGCGCAAGGCTTCGTAGAGAACGATGGCGGCGCTGTTGGAGAGGTTGAGTGCGCTGATGCGGTAGTCGTCCGGGTTGACGAAGTTGCCGCAGATGTCCTGTTGAAGGATGGCCTCGTGGCTGTCCTCGGTATGCCCGAGCGATTCCTCGTGAGCTTCCCAAGTCTCGGCGTTATCGAGTGAGTCGCAATCGCGCAGCATGGGGATGCGCTCGCAGCGCTCGGGCGCCGCGGCGAGCAGCTCCTCGGGAATGCCCGAGCTCTCGCTGCCAAAGACCAAGTAGTCACCGTCACGGTAGGTGCTTTGCGCATAGGTCCTGCGCGCCTTTTTGGTCAGCAGATGCAGACGCTCGTCGGTAGGGGAGAGGCCGTTACGCGCAAGGAAATCCTCCCAGCTGGCATAGGTCGTCACGTCCAAGTTTTGCCAGTAGCCCAGTCCGGCGCGACGCACCGTCTTGTCGTCGAGCGAAAACCCCAGCGGCTCCACCAGATGCAGGCGGGCGCCGGTAACCACGCAGGTGCGGCCGATATTGCCCGTATTGGCCGGAATCTCGGGCGCATACAGCACAATGTTGAACATGAATCTCCTTGGCTCAGAACGAAAAACCACCACGAAGGGCACCTTCGTGGTGGTTTGGCGGTTACGTAAGCGGAAAAATACCCGCTTGGATAAACCTAGGCGCGGTGCCAGTCGGTCAGGCAGGCATCGAGGGAGGCGATGAGCGCATCCTTGTCCATGTGACGGCCGATGATGCACAGGCTCGTCATACGGTCGCCCGTCTCGTCGTCCCAAATCTGCATGATCTCGGGGTTCTCGTCGATGATCTTCTGTTTCTCGCCCTCGGGCGCCGAGTCGACAAACAGGCCGTTCTCCATCAGGCGCATCTGGTGGCCGGCCTGCTCAAACATGTAGCACATGTCCGGATCGCCGGTCTGCCACAGCGGGCCTTTGACGCGAATGACCTCGTCGGGCCACTCCTGCTCAACAAAATCGGTGAACTTCTGCAGGTCAAACGGCTTACGGCGCGAGTACACAAAGGTCTCGATGTCGTACTCGAGCACCTCGGGGTCGTCGTGCTCCTCGGGATGCTCCATGGCCTCGATCCAAGCGGCGGAGTTGTAGGCGCGCATAAAGTCGAAGCGGTCGGTATCGAGCAGCTCCTCCATGGGGACCTCGCCGTTTTGGGCCTCGACGATCACGGCGTCTTTCTGCAGGCTGCGCACGATGGCCTTGAGCTCGGCGATCTGCTCAGGGCTCACGGTATCGGTCTTGTTGAGGATCAGCGTGGAGCAGAACTCGATCTGCTGGATGAGCAGGCTCTCGATGTCGTCCTCGTCGATATCCTCAGCCAGCAGGTCGCGACCGCCGTTGAACTCGTCGTACATGCGGGCACAGTCGACCACGGCCACGATGTTGTCGAGCGCGAGCTTAGGCTCGCCGCCCACCTTGGCCTCGTCGCAGAAGCTCGAGATGGTGTAGGCGATGGGGATGGGCTCGCAAATGCCCGAGGCCTCGATGATGATGTAATCGAAGTTGCCCGAATCGGCGATGCCCTGCAGCTGGTTAGCAAGGTCGTCCGAAAGCGTGCAGCAAATGCAGCCGTTGGTGAGCGGGATGAGGTCGTCGGTCTCGGAAAGGCCGCCGTCGGCGATAAGGCTGGCGTCGACGTTGATCTCGCCGATATCGTTGACGATCACGGCGGCGCGGATGCCGCCGTCGTTAGCGAGGATGTGGTTGAGCAGCGTGGTCTTGCCGGCACCGAGGTATCCGGTAAGCATGATGATCTTCACGGGTTTGTTGGGCATGTGCCCTCCTTTGTTAGACATGGCTTACAGTTAAATCATATGCCAAACGCCTGCTCTTATACCCACGCGCCGGCAAATAACACAGGCTACTCCCAGGCTCCCCACACATCGGGGCAGTAACCGACGGTGGCCTTTTTGCCGTTGCGCACGATGGGCTCGGCCAAAACCTGCTGATTCTCGAGCAGTTTGTCGAAGCGCTGACTGGGGGTAAGGTGCTGAATGAGCGCGAGCGTCTCCTCGTCCTTGGCTTTGGGGTTGAGCAGCTTGTCGATACCGCCGACCGCTTGCATCACGCTCGTAAGCTCACCCTTGCTCATCTCCTTTTCCTTAAGGTCAATAAACTGCACCTTAATGCGGCGCTCCTTAAAATAGCGCTGGGCCTTCTTGGTGTCGAAGGACTTCTTAGTCCCGAAGATTTGAATATTCATGGTCCCGCCGCTCTATCGAATGAAGTTGGTCGTTGCTCGATCTGCCTCGGGTGCGTTGATGCCGGCGGCCTGTCCTGCCTCGATGCAGCGCAGGAGCCAGGCCATGTTTTTGCCGATGTTTCGCATGGTGGCAAGGCCCTCGGCATCCCCATCGGCGTCGCCGGGCACGCGGCCAAACACGTTATTCCAGTAGGTGGAAGCAACCACGGGCATTTGCTTAATGGTGAAGTACTTGTTGAGCACATCGAACGTGGTCGACGTGCCGCCGCGGCGGGCAACGGCGACAGCGGCGCCGGGTTTGTGCTCAAAGGCATGTCCGCCTGCATAGAATGCGCGATCGAGTGCCGAGAGAATGCGGCCGCTGGGGTGCGCGTAGTAGACAGGCGAGCCAAAGACAAAGCCATCTGCCTGCTCGGCTGCAGCGATGAGCTCGTTGACCACGTCGTCGTCAAAGGTGCAGCGGCAATCGAGCTTGCCACACTGGCCGCAACCGATGCAATCGCGAATGGGCTTGGCGCCCAGCTGAAACACCTCGGTATCGATACCCTCGGCATGCAATTGCTCGGCGACTTCGGCAAGCGCGCGAGCGGTGTTGCCGTTTGCCTTGGGGCTACCGTTGACTAAAAGAACCTTCATCACAAACTCCCTCTGCTTTTGGTGACTTCTGCAGAGGATTATCGCACGATGGGGGAGGCGGCGCGGGCGCGGCGTTAATCCAGTTTGGTACCTGGCACCTGCACGGCTTTCCCGAGCAACGCTTTGAGCTCGTTCAAAATGGAAACGGGCTGACGGTCGACGCCGTCCAGATGGAGCGTGGCCACGCGAATGGGCGGCTGATATTCAAGCGAGCCGATGAGCACGGGAGAACCCAGGAACCGTTCGATGTCGCTTGCGATCTCGTCGATCGCCTCGGGGCCGAGCTCATCGAAGAGTGCCACGAACATCGGCCCCGTCGAGCGGAACAGGCGGCCCTTGCCGCGCGAACAATCCATGAGGCAGGCGGCGCTTTCGGCGAGCACGCGGTCGCCTGCATCGAATCCAAAGCGGGCATTGACCTCGGCGATATCGTCGACCTTAATGGCAATAAAGCCTGCCTCGTGCGGCACGTGGCGCATCTCTCCAATAGCGTTGACCAGTGCGTGGACATCGCCCAGGCCCGTTACCGAGTCGGTCGTATCCGCTAGGCTTCGGTTGACGATAATGCCCACATACATGCTGGGCTCGGTATCGGTGCCGTCCAAGCGGTAGCCCGTGCAGTCGCAAAGCACGTACGTTCCGGTGGCATCCATTACGCGATACTGCATGTAGTGGAAGTGCCACGTGCTGTTTATCACCATGTCGAGCTCGGCGCGTACGTTGTCGCGGTCCTCGGGATGAACGCGGGCGAGCCACATGTCGAGTGAGTTAAAAGGGTGCTGGGAGGGCAGGTCAAAATCGCGCACGGCGTTAACCGACCATTGCGATTCGCCCGTATCGAGATTGAGGATAAAGGGATAGCGCGTCTCGGAGCTCATGGAGATCGCTTGGAACACCCGGTCGTTGCAGGGAAGCTGATCGACGATTGGGCGTTGCGGCGCGTCATCGTCTTTCGGTTGCTGCACACGATGCATAAGCTTATAGCGATACATCTTGCGATCGGCATCCATCGTCATCTGGCGACGCGTGTCGCCAGCAAGTGGATCGACGCGCGAGCAGCCAAAGCTAAAGCTGCCGATCATGGGCGCCTTGCCACCTGAGCTCGCCTCGATCAGCCCGGCACGTACCTGCTCCAAGCGCTGCTCGAGTTCGGTCTCGTTTGCGGAGAGCGAGATAAGCACAAACTCGTCTCCACCGATACGGAACAGCATCTCATCGTGCTCCATGGTTTCGGAGAGCGTGCGGCAGATGCCCAGAATATAGCGATTGCCTTCGGCGTGGCCAAACCTATCATTGCAATGTTTGAGATGGTCGATGTCAATATAGGCGCAGGTGAAGGGGTCGCCTTTGTGCCAGAGTTGCTCGACGTGACGGTCGAATCCGTTGCGGTTGCCCAAGTTGGTGAGCGGGTCGATATAGGCGTTGCTCTCAAGCAGCTGGCGCTCTTGTTGCAGGATGGCATGCGTCTTTTGCAGTTGCTCGCCAACGGCGCGTAGCCCAGCAGGCAGCGCGGCAACATCGAGTTCGGCGGTCGAGATGCCATTCGCAAGTCGCTGAAGATAGGCAATAATCGATTGCTCGCCCAGGCGATATGATTCGTTCATGATGGATAACCTCCTTGGGCGGAACAGCGGTTTGTATCATATCCCCAATTCGGTTTGAATTGGGGATATAAGTTAACTAATGGAGGCAAATTCCCCCTTCGGCGGTGGTGTTTTGCGCGCGAGCGTATCAGTTGTTATTGCCACCATCGAGCAATGCCTCAAAATCCTTCGCCGGCATGGGGCGGTAGTAGAGGAAGCCTTGAGCGTCGCGGGCGCCCATTTGCCGTAGCACGTTCGCCTGCTCATTTGTCTCGATGCCTTCGACCACGACGGGCAGATGGAGCGAATGCGCCATCTCGAGCATTGATGAAATGATTTACGTGCTGCGGCCATGATCGCCGTCGACGGGCGCAATCTGCCAAATGTGCTTGTCGAGCGTCACCATAAAGCCGCTTTCCTCGAGTGCGGGGATATGGGTGCACATGCTGTGGACGGCTATTATTCGACAGGCGGTAGCGCGACGATGCGATGTTCGATGAAAATGCGACTGAGACGATATATGTTGACGGGTATACTTGTCCCGGTTTAAAACGCAGGAACGGAGATGGTCGCATGGCACAGCCGGATACGACGCACACGGTGGGGCTTGCGCTCGAGGGAGGCGGCTACCGCGGTATGTATACGGCGGGCGTGCTCGACGTTTGGATGGAGCACGGTTTGACCTGCGACCATATGGTGGGTGTCTCGGCGGGCGCGGCGTTTGGCTACAACTTTAAATCGCGCCAGATCGGCCGCGCCATTCGCTACAACAAGGCCTATTGTGCCGATAAGCGCTATGCGGGTGTGACCAGCTGGTTGCGAACCGGTGACATGTTCAATGCCGATTTTGCCTATCACGAGGTGCCCATCGAGCGCGATCCCATCGACCTGGAGACATATCGCGCCTGCCCCATGCGATTTACGTGCGTGTGTACCGATATCGAGACGGGCAAGGCCGTCTATCACGACCTGCCGTATGGCGACGAGCGCGATATCGAGTGGATCCGGGCGTCGTCGGCAATTCCCGTGGCGACGCGTCCTGTCGCCATTGAGGGCCGCAAGTACCTGGATGGCGGCGTGGCTGATTCTATTCCCAGCGCATGGCTGTTTGCACAGGGGTATGACCGCAATATCGTGGTACTCACGCAGCCAGCGGGCTTTGTGAAGCAGCCCAACAGCGTGATGCCCATGCTGCGACGCGTGTTCCGTCACTATCCGGAGTTTGTCGCAGCGCTTGAGCATCGGCATGAGGTCTACAATACCACGCTCGATGACCTGGCACGTCGCGAGGCTGCCGGCGAGATCTTTGTGGTGCGGCCGAGCGAATCGGTGAAGGTGCCGTCGCTGTGTCGCGAGCCCGATGAACTTGAACGCATCTACCAGATTGGTCGCCGCGATGCGGAGGCGACCTTGCCGGCACTGGAGGCATATCTGGCAGGGTAGAGGCCGCTGCCGCCATCTCGGCGGAAAGCGCATCCCGGAATGGAGGTCCAAACTGGGATGTGCTTTCCATTGCTGAAGATGTGAGGCTGCGGATCAGTTGCTCGGCTTATGCCTATGCCTGCTGCCAAGTGTCGACGAGCTCCTTGGCCGCGGCGTAGGGGTCATCGGCGCTGCAGACGGCACTCACCACAAAGAAGCCGTCGACGCCGGTGGCCTTGAGCTGCGGCAGGTCGGCCGTCTTGACGCCGCCGCCCACCAAGATGGGCACGGGGCTTGCCGCGTGGAGTGCGGCCAGGTCCTCAAAGCTCTTGGTGATGATAGAGCCGTCGGCCGCGCGTCCGCAGTCGCGCTTGGTCTCGGTCTCGTGGAGCGGGCCGATGCCCAGGTAGTCGACCAGGCTCATGTCGGCGGTCTTGACGTACTCGAGCATCTCCTCGCAACGGGCCGAAAGGCCCACAATGGCATCGGGGCCCAGCAACTTGCGACAGACCTCGACGGGAATATCGCTCTGACCCACGTGCACGCCGTCGACAGCAATACCCTGCTCGCGTGCGGCAAGCACACAGTCCAGACGGTCGTCGATTAACAGGGCGACCTGACCGGTCTTGCCAGCCTGTGCGATTGCCTGCGCGGCGTCGCCGGTCAGTGCAATGATCTCGCGGGCGCTTGCCACCTTGGAGCGCACCTGGATACAGGTAAAGCCGGCGTCGAGCGCCTGGGCCACCACATCGCCCACGGGGCGCCCGAGGGTGTTTTCGGGGCCGAGTACCAGATAGGCCGAGATATCAAGGTTGTCGCGGATGCTCATCGTGCTTCCTCCTGCTTCTTGATCTGTGCTTCCATGCGCTCGAGCTTGCCGGTCATGGTGTCGGTAAATCCGGGCCGAATATCGGCTTTGAGCACGACTTCGGTGCGGATTCCCTTGCTCGCCAACACAAAGGTTGCGTCGCGCACGACCTGCATGACCTCGTCCCAGTCGCCCTCGATCTCGGTGAACATCGAGGTGGTGCGGTTGGGAAGGCCGCTCTCGCGTATGACGCGCACGACCTCGGCGACCTCGGCGGACAGCTCGTCGCCGGTGCCGCACGGGGCGATGGCCACGGCGACGAGCGTGTTCATGCCGGCATTGGTTGCGGGCTCGGACATGGCCTATGCCTCCTCGAGCTCGAGTCGGTTATCGGCGATGTCTTGGGCGGTTGCGCGGTAGAGCTCGTCGATAAAGGCGACCTTAAAGCTTGCCGGGGCGTCGGCGACAGCGGCGGCACGCGTGCCGGCCACGTTGTAGACGGCGGTGCCGCAGACGGCTGCCGTAAACGGGTCGGCGGCGCAGGCATACACGGCCAGCACGCCGCCCTGCGAGCAGCCGCAGCCGGTGATCTTGGACATGAGCGGGCTGCCGCCGTGAGACTTGGCCACCGTCGTGCCGTCGGTGATTAGGTCGACTTCGCCCGAGACCACAACGGCGCCACCGGTGTGGCGAGCGAGCGCCACGGCGGCATCGCGGGCGGCGTCGACCGTGTCGGTGGTATCGACACCACGCACGCGGCTCAGATCAGCCGCCTCGCCCTCAAGACCCCACAGGCCGGCGAGTGCGATAATCTCGGAGGCGTTGCCGCGCACGATGGCGGGCTTGTACTGCTTGAGCTCGTTTACCAGCTGGGTGCGCAGGCTGCCGATACCCAGGCCCACCGGATCGAGCACCCAGGGCTTGCCGGCGTCGTGTGCCGCCTTCGCCGCGCGGGGAATCGTCTGCTCGTAGATAGGGAAGAGCGTGCCCATGTTGAGATAGATGGCGCCGCCGCCGGCAACGAGCGCTTCGCCCTCGTCGGGCAGATAGACCATGGCGGCCGATCCGCCCACGGCGAGCTGTGCGTTGGCGACAAAGTCGATCGTCACCGTGTTGGTGATGGAGCCGGCCATCGGATTGGTGGCGCGAATTTCCTCTACGGCCTTGACCATATGTTGCTTAAGCTGTTCCGAATCAATCACTGCACATGCCTCCTTGGCATAGAAAAGGGGCGCTGTGCATAGACAGCGCCCCTGTAAAGGCGGCATGCTCCCTACGCCAGCATTAACTGACAGGTTCAAAGGATTGGGCCCCATGCCCTCTCAGCCTTGTGGTTTGCACCGCCGGCACTCCCGCATCGAATCTGTTGTTCCCTATACTAGCGCACCTGCCAAAAAGGGACAGGTTTATTTTGGCAGGTCGTTACAATAGGTAGGACCGATACGAATGGGGGCCTTATGATTAAACTTGTGCTGACCGATATGGACGATACACTGATTCCAGCCGGGCATGACGGCGCCAGCGACTACGCCATTGAGGGTGTTCATGCCATGCAGGCGGCGGGTCTGCACTTTGGGCCGGTTTCGGGTCGTCAGCCGTCCGCGATGGGCTGGATGTTCAAAAACCGTTCCGAGTGTTTTTCGACCGGTGCGTTCTGTAACGGCCAGGTGATGTTTGTCGACGGCGAAGTAGTCGCTTCGCGCGCAATCGACAACGATGCTCTGATGCGTTTGGCTGACTATCTGGAGCAAGAGACCGACGATACATTTCTAAAAGTCTACAGCCTGGGCGATGACTTTTGGGGCAACGATGCCTATTGCGTGACGAGCAATCCCGAGCGTGTGCGTCGCGCTATGGAGTCGGGCGGCAATGCGTGGCTCAAAGGCGAAGAGGCCCCGTGTCGTCCCGTCGTCGATGGCGCGCCGGTGTTTAAGGCGAATATCTGGAGTGCCCGTTCGCGTGAGGAGCTCGCGGAGCTACGCGAGCGCGTTGCCGTTGAGGTGCCGGAACTCTCGCTTGTGTTTCCCAACAACCGAGTGCGCCTGTTCGACATCCTTCCGGATGGTTGGGACAAGGGCTGCGCTGCGCTGGAGCTGGCGCGCGCCTTGGGCCTGACGCCCGACGAGGTGGCCGTATTTGGCGATTCCGATAACGATCTGCCCATGATCGATGCCGTTCCCAACTCCGTTGCAGTCGCCAATGCCAATGAGGCCGTCACGGCTGCCGCGCGCTGGCATATCGGCGCCGCGGCAGATGATGCGGTCGCCGGGGCTCTGCATCAGATTGCCGCCTGCGCCGCGACGGGGGAGATGCCGCCGTTTATGCGTCAGGAGGGTGCAGCCGACGCGAATTTCGCGAACAGCTAAGGAGACAGCCATGAAGCTCCAGCAGCTCAGATATGTCGTCAAAGTTGCCGAATGCGGCAGCATTACCGAGGCCTCGCGCCGTCTCTTTGTGTCGCAGCCTTCGATTACCGCGTCGATTCGCGATCTCGAAAACGAGATGGGTGTGCACATCTTTGAGCGCACCAACAAGGGCGTCATTGTGTCCGAGGAAGGCGAGACCTTCTTGGGCTATGCGCGCCAGGTACTCGACCAGGCCGACCTGCTCGAGGGCAAGTACAAGGGCGCATCCGAGCAGGTGCCGCACTTTAGTGTGAGCTGCCAGCATTATTCCTTTGCCGTCAACGCGTTTGTCGACGTGATCCGCGAGTTCGATGCCGCGCGTTACGACTTCACCCTGCGCGAGGAGCAGACTCACGAGATTATCGAGGATGTCGCGCATATGAAAAGCGAACTGGGCATCCTGTACTTATCCGAGCATAACCGCGAGGTCATCGAGCGCATGCTGGTGGCCAACGAGCTCGTGTTCGAAGGACTCTTCTGCGCCACGCCGCATGTCTTCGTCTGCGCCGACCATCCGCTGGCGGACCGCTCCAGCGTGACGCTCGAGGATCTGGAAGACTACCCGTTCCTGTCCTACGAGCAGGGCAGCTACAACTCGTTTTACTATTCCGAGGAGCTGACCTCGACGTTCGAGCGTCGCAAAAATATCCGCGTGCGCGACCGTGCGACGTTGTTCAATTTGGCCATGGGCCTCAACGGCTACACGGTATGCTCGGGCGTGATCAGCCACGAGCTCAACGGCCCCGGCATTATCTCGATTCCGCTCGACGTGGACGAGTACATGGAGATTGGCATCATCACGCGCAAGAACACGACGCTTACGCGCTACGGTCGGGCCTATATCGACGCGATTCGTCAGCATATCTAGGCTGCTGTGCTCCGCACGGTTCAAGTCTCTTTATGACAGTCCAGACTGATATAGGAAACATCTATATCAAACTGTTGTAAACGTATATTTTACGATGGTCATATGAGCGCTCATACTCTGTCCCAGTAAAGCAACCAATGCAAAGGGAGATATCTATGAGCACTTCGATTCAACCGAACGCGCCGTTTCGCGCCGATATCGTCGGCAGCTTTCTTCGTCCGCAGGCTGTAAAGGACGCCCGTGCCGCCTATGTCGCGGGTAAACTCGACGCTTCCGGCCTTAAGGCCGTCGAGGACGATGCCATTCGCGATTTGGTGGCCAAGCAGAAGGCCGCCGGCCTGCAGGTGATCACCGATGGCGAGTTCCGCCGCAGCTACTGGCACCTCGATTTTATGTGGGGCCTTAACGGCATTGAGCGCCGCACCTCACGCACGGGTTATATGTTCCATGACGAGGAGACGACGGCCGACACCGCCGTGGTTACCGGTCCCATTAGCGGCGAGAACCACCCGTTCGTCGAGCATTTTAAGTTCGTCAAGGCGCTTGAGGAGGAGGGCCAGGTCGCACGCCAGACCATTCCGGCGCCGATCCAGACGTTCTCCGAAGTCACGCTCGACCGCTGCGACGGCCAGCAGGAGAGCCTGCGTGCCGTCTATAAGACCGATGAGGAACTTGCCGACGCCATTGCGGCCGCTTATCGCACGGTGATCGCCGACCTGTACGCAGCAGGCTGCCGCAACATCCAGTTTGATGACTGCACCTGGGGCATCTACTGCGATATCGATTTTGTCGCCAAAACCGGCATGAGCCCGGTTGACTTGCAAAAGGTGTCCGAGCTAGGTGTGGCGCTCAACAATGCCGCAATCGCGGACAAGCCCGACGATCTGGTCATCAACACGCATGTGTGCCGCGGCAACTACCACTCCACCTATGCTTTTGAAGGCGGCTACGACCCTATCGCTCCGTATCTGTTCGCACATGAGAACGTCGATGCGTTCTATCTGGAGTTCGACACACCCCGCGCCGGCGGTTTTGAGCCGCTCAAGTACGTTGCCCCGGGCAAGAAGGTCGTGTTGGGCTTGGTAACCACCAAGGCGGCTGAGCTTGAGGACGAAGACGTTATCGTCGAACGTATCCATGAGGCCGCAAAGTACGTGCCGCTCGAGAACCTGTACCTGTCGCCCCAGTGCGGCTTTGCCAGCTGCGAGATTGGCAACAAGCTGACCGAGGACGAACAGTGGGCGAAGATCGCGCTGGTCAAGCGTATTGCCGAGCGCGTTTGGAAGTAGCGCTAGCGTTTGCAGGTGGCGGCGCGTGCGAGGCATGGCGTATCGCGTACAATGGTTCGGATCGTATCGTTCGGGCAGGTTATCCGATATGCCCGATCGCCCTTCCATTCGAAAGGACATCCATGTCCCAGTCCTCGACGCCCGCCGTCACCGATGCCATCTACGATGCATCGTCGCTCGGCCGCCCGCGCATGTTTGTGTTGGGTTTGCAACACATGTTTGCGATGTTCGGAGCCACGGTGCTCGTGCCCGTGCTCACCGGCCTTTCCGTTTCGGCGACGCTTCTGTTCGCCGGCATCGGCACGCTGCTGTTTCATTTTCTATCGCGCGGTAAGGTGCCCGCGTTCCTGGGCTCGTCGTTTGCTTTTATCGCGGGTTATGCCGCCATTGCACCCAACGGCGAGGCTGAGCTTTTGCCCTACGCTTGCCTGGGCGTTGCCTGCGCCGGCCTGCTCTATCCGGTGCTGGCAGCGCTGTTCCGCGCATTTGGCGCCAAGCGCGTCATGCGCTTCTTCCCGCCGGTGGTGACCGGCCCCATCGTCATTTCGGTCGGTCTGATTCTGGCGAGCTCCGCCATTGCCAACTGCCAGACCAACTGGTTTGTTGCCGTTGTTGCCGTCGCCGTTATCGTGATCTGCAATATTTGGGGGCGTGGCATGGTCAAGATCGTGCCGATTCTGCTGGGCGTTGTGGTGAGCTATGCCGTTGCGGCCGCGCTGGGCGAGGTCGACTTCTCTGGCGTCGCAGCCGCCCCCTGGGTTGGCTTGCCCGTCGTGTGGGACAACACCGTGTTTGCGCTCTTTGGACCGCAGTTCGATAGCGGTCTTGCCACGACGGCCATCATCACCATCATGCCGCTGGCCTTTGCGACCATGATTGAGCACATTGGCGATATCTCCGCCATTGGCTCTACCTGCGAACGCAATTACATTGCCGATCCCGGTCTGCACCGTACCCTGCTTGGCGATGGCCTGGCGACCATCTTGGCATCGCTCTTTGGCGCCCCCGCCAATACGACGTATGGCGAGAACACTGGCGTGCTTGCCCTGACGCGCGTGTTCGACCCGCGTGTGATTCGCATTGCCGCCTGCTGCGCCATCGTGCTTTCGTTCTGCCCCAAGTTTGCTGCTGTGATCGCTGCTATGCCGGCATGCGTTATCGGCGGTGTGTCGCTCGTGCTCTACGGCATGATCAGTGCCGTGGGCGTTCGCAACCTTATCGAAAACCAGGTTGATTTCCAGAACAACCGCAATGTACTGGTTGCGGCTTTGGTGCTCGTGCTTTCGCTCGGCATTGCCTACAGTACCGCCGGTGCCATCGTGCTGGAGCTGGGCGGCGTGACGATTTCGCTTTCGGGCCTTGCCGTGGGCTCGCTGGTGGGCATTGTGCTCAACGCCATCCTGCCCGGTAATGACTTTGAGTTCGATACTTCCGAGCTTGAGGAGACTGCTGAATAGTAGCTGCGTTCAGCCAAATTAAAAATGGCGTCCATGCGTATGTACGCGTGGACGCCATTTTTAATGCGTCAGTATCCAGTGGATGCCGCGCGCCATGCGCAGGTCAGTTTGGGCAAAATGATTGCCGGGGTTGAGCTCCAGCGTTGTTGGGATGTCGCGCTCGATAAACAGCTCTTCCATCGCGCGCGTATCGTCGAGTACGTGCCGCATCATGCGGTTGGGCGTCTTGGTTTCCTTTTTACCGAGCGACAGATAGGCGGCGTCGGGCGTAGCTGTCATCGTGCGCTCGCGCGCGTAGTCGATAAAGCCAGGGAACCACAGCGACCCCGATGCACTCGCTGCGCGCTCAAAGACATCTGTTTGCCAAAGTGCCCACAGTGCAAAAAGACCCGCCAACGAGTAGCCGGCAACGCCGCGCCAGGCAGGCGGTTGCGGGAGCGATGATTCGGCCTGGGGGATTATCTGCTTCAACAACTCGTCAAGAAAACCAGCAGCCTGTCCACCAAAGGGCTCGGCATCTCGTATAGTTCCCTCGCATTCCCAGGGGCTCAGCTCGCGATTCCAATCGAGCCCTCCAATGGCTACAAGGGTGAACGGCGGGCAGTCGAGCTCTCGGCAGCGCTCGTAGACTTCACTACCGTCGCCCATAACCACGGGGAGGTAGATGACGGGCGCGCCTTCCGCACACTCTGAATAAACGGTTATCTGCTTATGATGCGCTTCCAAGGCAGGCTTCTCTCGGTGTTGTGATATCGACAGCCTCAATTGTTGCACGCTGGCACGGGGGCAGACGCTAAAAGAAAGGCGCGGAGCCGCTCGATGCGATTCCGCGCCTTGTTGTTTTGCTTTAGCAGACTATGCCGTTACGCCACGAAGAAGTAGAGGAGGAAGGCAAGGGCTGCGATCCACATGAGCGGCTTGATCTTGGAGGCCTCGCCCTTAAAGAGCGCGACGATCACGTAGGCGATAAAGCCCAGGCCAATGCCGGCAGAGATGGAGTAGGTGAAGGGCACGCCGGCGACAATCATGAACGCCGGGAAACCCTGCGACACGTCGGACCAGTCGATCTCGGAGGCCTCACTCATCATGAGGTAGCCGACGTAGACCAGAGCACCGCAGGTGGCGGCGCTGGAAACGATGGTGACGATGGGGGAGAAGAACGCGGCGAGAATGAACAGCACGCCGGTGGTGACGGAGGTGAGGCCCGTGCGGCCACCGTCGGCAGCGCCAGAGGTGGACTCGACGAAGGTGGTGATGGAGGAGACGCCCATGAAACCGCCCACAGCAGCGGCGGCGGAGTCGACGATCAGGATCTCCTTGATATTCTCGACGTTGCCGTCGTCGGTGAGGAACTCGCCCTGCTTGGCCACGGCCATCGCGGTGCCCATGGTGTCGAAGAAGTCGCTCATGAGCAGCGAGAACGAGATGACGAGGAGCGCGGGGTCGGTAAGGACCTTGACGATGGCGGGCACGCCGCCGGCGTCGGCGATGGGGCCACCGATGCTCGAGAAGTCGAGCGGGGCGATGATACCGGTCGGAGCCTGGGTCACACCTAGGGGGATACCGGCGATGACGGCGACGACGATGCCGATGAGCAGCGAGCCGGGGACGTTGCGGCAGGCGAGGGCGACCGTCACCAGGATGGAGATGATGCCGACGATGAAGGTGGGGGAGGTGATGTCGCCCAGACCGACGAGTGTACCGGCGCCAGCGGTGATAATGCCGGCATCGCACAGGCCAATCATGGCGATGAACAGGCCCAGACCCACCGAGATGGCGTGACGCAGGACAACCGGGATGGCGTCCATGATGGCCTCGCGCAGGCCACAAAGCACGAGCAGCAAGATGACGATACCCTCGAGGAAGATGACGCTCATGGCCACGTGCCAGTCACCGCCGCAGACGGTGGTGGTGATTCCGGCGATCATCGCGTTGACGCCTAAGCCCGACGCGCAGGCGAGCGGGCGGTTGGCGAAGATGCCCATGCAGATGGTCATGATGCCGGCGCCCAGGCAGGTGGCGCAGGCGAGCGCTCCCGCATCGATGCCAGCGCCCGAGAGCACCGCGGGGTTGACGGCGATGATGTAGGCCATCGCCAGGAATGTTGTCAGGCCAGCGCGAAGTTCGGTCCCAATTGTGGACTTGCGCTCGCTGACGTGAAATAGTTCGTCCATGCATACCCTTTCCTTGTTCGGCCCCGAGTTTAGGCCGATTGACACGAACTCACCCACTATAGCCCCTTTACGACGCTGTTGTTCCTCGCATGTTGATGTTCGGCGCTTTGTAGCAGACGGACGGTATTTTTCGCATGAAAATGTGTGGGTACCGTATACTTAAGCAGTTACAACGACCCCTATGGAGGAACGTATGATTAAAGAGCTCTGCCACGACGAGGCTGTTCTGTCCCAGCGTTGCGAGGTCGCGACCGTCGAGGACGAGTCGGTGGCACAGGACCTGATCGATACCATCAAGTCGCTCGACGATGCCGGCTGCCTTGCCGCTAACCAGATCGGCGTCACCAAGAAGGTCTGCGTCTACCTGGACGATGCCGGCGAGCCCCATGTGCTCTACAACCCCCGTCTGGTGTTTGGCCTGGGCGCCAGCAAGATGGAGGAGAGCTGCCTGACGCACGAGGAGGTCACCAAGTCCACGCGCTATATCAAGTGCAAGGTCGCTTATGACGTGATCGTCGACGGCAAGATGCGCGAGCGCAAGCAGGACTTTGTGGGCTTCGAGGCGCAGATGGTTCAACATATGATTGACCACTGTCTAGGAAAGTTGGTCTAAGGGGACCAAAGCACCGCACTTCGTCTCTTTTGGCCCGGGCATGACATTGTTGTCATGTCCGGGCTTTTGTGTTTAGCGCCTTTTTGTTTGGAGACAATGAAATTAGCAAGAACGTAAAGCTAGGAGGCGCTATGTGTACGAGTATTCGATTTACCGATAATTCTGGCCACATGTATCTGGGCCGCAATCTCGACTGGAGCTTTGACTACGGCCAACAGGTTCGCGTGATGCCGCGCGGGTTTCACATTCCGTATTCGTTTATCGACGACGCGACAGCGGCACACGCGGCGATTGGTATGTGCATCGATTACAAGAATTACCCTATGTTCTTCGACTGCGGCAACGATGCGGGCCTCGCCGTGGCGGGCCTCAATTCCCCGGGTTATGCCGAGTATGCCGAGGACCCTGTCGACGGCAAGACCAATATCGCGGCCTATGAGTTCCCCCTGTGGGTGGCAGCGACGTTCTCGACGGTCGATGAGGTCGAGGCCGCGCTGCGCGACACGGTGATTGTCGCCAAATCTGCCGGAGAGGGGCTGGGCGTGTCGCTGCTCCATTGGATTATCGGCGACAGCCAGCGCAGTATCGTGGTCGAGATGATGGCTGACGGCCTGCATGTATACGACGATCCGGTCGACACCCTTGCCAACCAGCCGACCTTCCCGTGGCACATGGAAAACCTGCGCACCTATATCACCGCCACAAGCGATTTTCCGCAGACGGCGACATGGCGTGGCGCCGAGCTCAAGCCCTATGGCGCGGGTGCCGGCATGCGCGGCATTCCGGGCGATTGCTATTCGCTGAGCCATTTTGTAAAGGCGGCGTACCTCAATGCCAATTACCCGCAAAAGGAGAGCGAGACCGAAAACGTCGTTCGCATGTTCCGCTCGCTCGAGGGCGTGGTGATGATCGAGGGAGCGTCCAGGATGGGCGATGGCAAGTTCGAGAAGACTATCTACACCGGATGCTTTAGCGCGCGCACGGGCAATTATTACTACGCGATGTATGGGAATCCGTCGATTCGCTACGTGAGCCTGATGGATGCCGAGGGCGCGAGCCCC
>USHT01000002.1 GCA_900554455.1 uncultured Collinsella sp. | reverse complement strand
CGGGGCGGGCGGAGCGCTCATCAAACAGCCTGGCGGCGGTGCCCTCGTCCATGCCCACGCCGTTGTCGGCCACGGCAATCAGGATTGCGTCGTCGCCGTCTTGATGGACGGTCACATCGATCTGCAGGGCATCGCCATCGCCCATGCCATGCCGCACGGCGTTCTCGACAATGGGCTGGATTACAAAGGCCGGGACCAACGTGTCCTCGACATCCTCGGAGACATCGAAGGTCGCCAGTACGCGGTCCTCGCCAAAGCGCGCCTTCTCAAACGTCAGGTAGCGCTTGGTCTGGGCAACCTCGCGCGAGACCGGGATAAGCGACCCCGAGTTGTCGAGCGTGGCGCGATAGAACGAGGAGAACTCGCGCAGCAGCTCGCGGGCGCGCAGCGGGTCGGTACGCGTAAACGACGCGATGGTGTTGAGCGTGTTAAACAGAAAGTGCGGATTGATCTGCGCTTGCAGGGCACGAACCTCGGCACGGGCCGTGAGCTCCTTTTGCACCTCGAGCTCGTGGATGGCGAGCTGTGTGGACAAGATCTCGGCAAAGCCCGAGGCAAGCGCATACTGGGTACGGTCGACGGCGCGCGGGGTCTTGTAGTAGAACTTGAGCGTGCCGACGGTACGGTCGCCCACCTTGATGGGCGCGATGATACCGGCGGGGACCTGGTTGTGCGAGCCATCCGAACCCACCACGTCCACCACGCGGTTGAACGACTGCACGATGCCATGTTCGATAACGTAGCGTGTGGCAAGCGTGTGGATGGGAGTATCGGGCAGCAGTTTTTCCTCAAACTCGCCCGCGCAGGCAAGCACGTTGTCCTCGTCGGTGATGGCCACCGTCATGGCGCGCGTCTCGGGCAGGATGCGCTGGCACACCAAACGCGCTGACTCCTGGGTCAGGCCGCCCTTAATATCCTCGAGCATGGCAGAGGCCACCGAGAGCGTCTCCTCGGTATATTGCGAGCGCACCGAATCGGGGTTGAGCGTCAAAAAGATAAAGATGCACAGAAAGATGCACAGCAGCGCGCAGGCAATCACCGTGGCGATCGGCTCGATACCGGTCACCAAGGCAAAAATAAAGTACACCAGCACGCAAATGGCGCAGGCAACGGCAATGATGCGAAAGATTGATATTGAACTATCGCGCTGGGCGCGGCGGTCGATCATTCGGCCCCCTCCAGGATACTGATCAGTTGTGCGTCTCGCCAAAGCCCATCCATAATCTTGGGCCAAAAGCTCTGGAAACGCAGGTAGCTTGCGGCGTTTTGTCGCGCATACGCCTTGGCCTCGTCGATACCGTGGCGCCAGATGCGCAGGTAGCCCTCGTGCTCGCGGGTAAACACGCTGCGGACCATGGCGGTCTTGCGCACACGGTCGTCGAGCTCGCGCGAGATCCACGGGCCTGGGTAGGGCATGAGCGATGCCGCCGTAACGGGAATGAGCTCCTTTTGATGCGCGGCGAATGTCAACTTGGCCCGTTCGTAGTACCAACGGTATACATCCTGCATAAAGCGCGGTGAGCGCTTTTCGGACTCCGGAGGCAGATGGCGCACGGTCCACTCGTTATCGAACCACACGTCGTAGCCAAACATGCGCATGTTAAAGAGGTAATCCAAGTCCTCGCCGCGGGTGATAAACGGGTCAAAGGCCACACGCGTAAAGGCGCGGGCGTGCAGGGCCATCAGGCCGCCGCACACGTAGTTGGAGCGCGAGATGCGGGTGCCCGAGAGCGCCTTTTTCATCCAACGGTTGAACTCGATGCGCTTGGTCCACCAACGATGGCAGATGCCCGCCTTGTCCGTGGGAGCCAGCGGCGAGCCGTCGCGATCGTAGAAATAGCCGCTCTTGACCAAGATCGGCAAGCCCTGACGCGTCTGCTGCCCCAACGCATAGGTCGCGCGCTTCATAAAGTCGGCGTCGATGACAGTCTCATCGTCATCCAAGAAGATAACCGCGTCATGCCCCAGCACAGCGGCGCAGGCTAGCCCCATATTGCGGATGGCACCGTAGCCTCGCAGGCTCACGCACTCGCCCGAACCCTTGGGCGCGATCTGAGCAACCCGGTCTGCGATGCGCGAGGCCTGGGTGTTGGTGACAACGGTGACCTTGAGCGTGGGATGCGCGTCGACAATCTCGTGCACGCGCAGCGACACATCGGCTGTGGCAGAAACGGGACAGACCACCAAAAGGATGATGCGCGGGATGTCACGTACCTGCTCAAGCGAGGCCAGGCAGCGGTCGAGTTCGGGATTGTCGGCGTTGAGTCGCGTCGAATGGTCATAGGTGCCAGGGGCGTTTGCGCAAGCGTCATCGCCCGCCCAATACGTTGGAATCACGACCGTGGCGTTCATGCCTTACCCTCCCTGCAACACAAAAACGGGACGCCGCCAAACACAGGCGACGCCCCGCGACCTAGCTGATTCCATCATACCCACTTGGGCAAATCATTGCTCGCAAGTCGCAATGTTTATTGCGGATAACCCCAAAAGAGTACCGTGGACAGGCACAATAGCCGCTCGCTCCTATGCGGCATGCTCTGCCGCCCGAGTCATGCGGGACAGGCGGACCAGCAGCATAAAGCCAACGATCAGCAGCACGCCAATGGAAAGGACGCCCAGCGACGGGTTGCCGGTCAGCGAGGTGACGACCGACACCAGGAAGGTGCCCATAACGCTTGCATAACGACCAAAGATGTCAAAGAAGCCGTAGTACTCGTTGGACTTTTCCTTGGGGATAATGCGGCCAAAGTAGCTACGGCTAAGCGCCTGCACGCCGCCCTGGAACAGGCCGACCATAATGGCAAGCACCCAAAACTCAAAGGCGGTCTTTAGGAAGAACGCGGCGAACAGCACAATGCCCATATAGGCGGCGACTGCCACCAAGATCATGTTGAGCGTGCCCACGCGGCCGGCGAGCTTGCCGTAGATGATGGCGGACGGAAAGGCCACGAACTGCGTAACGAGCAGCGCCAGGACCAACTGGGTCGAATCGATGCCCAAGGCCGATCCGTAGCTGGTTGCCATGGAAATGACCGTGTGCACACCGTCGATATAGAAGAAGAACGCGATCATGTAGACCAGCACGGTCTTGTTGTGGGCGATCTCGCGCATGGTGTGTCCGACCTCGGAGAACACACCGCCCACGATGCGGCCGATAGTGTCCTCAGGACCGCGCTCGCGACCGTACTTTTGCTTATAGGTGCGAATGAGCGGCAGAGTAAAGATGAGCCACCAGGCGCCAGTGATGATAAACGACAGACGCGTTGCCAGCATGGTGGGGACGCCAAGAGCGGGGCCGCCCATGATGAGCGCCAGGCAGATGACGAACGGCACGGTGGAACCGATATAGCCCCAGGCATAGCCCGAGCTGGACACGGCGTCCATGCGCTCGTCGGTGGTAATGTCGGGCAGCATGGCGTCGTAGAACGTCATAGAAGAGTTAAGGCCGATGGTGCACAGCACGTACACGGTCAAAAATGCCATGGCGGACATTGGGATAGCCTGCGCCAGGCAAAGCACCAGGCCCGTGAGGAAGAAGCCCAAGAAGAACTTGATCTTGTTGCCGGCATAGTCGGCAAGCGCGCCCAGAATGGGCATGAGCATGGCGATGACCAGCGAGGCGATCGTCTGCGCATTGCCCCAGGCGACCACCAGGTCGGCCGAGGAAGCACCGGTATTGATGGCGTTAAAGTAAATGGGCACCACCGAGGTATTGAGCAGCACGAGGGCCGAATTGCCCACATCATACATAACCCAGTTACGCTCGAGCTTGGTGTATTTCATGGACAGGGACCCTTCGTATTCGCCCGATATGCAGTTAGTTCATCGTACCCTAATTGTCCAGAACCGCCGGTAAGGATTCGGCAAAGGGGCACGCACGGGCCCTATTCCTCGCGGTCGAACTCCTCATCGGCTTCGAGCACGCGACCGCTGTAGTTGACGTGACTGGTCACGGCATCCATGTCACCGGTCTCGATAAAACGTGCGACCGTGCACTCGTAATCGCCCAGCGCGCGATCAAAGACCTCGGGGAAACTCTCGTTCGAGACCTCGTCGGTAAAGGGATTCTTCCATGTCAGATAGCCCAGGTTACCGGTGCGCTCGGGCAGCTCCGTCGTCACGCGATGGGCAAGGCCGTCGAGCAGCGAGTAGTCGTGCACCAAGCCCTCAACCAGCGAGATCGCGCGCGTCTTTACGGAGCCGGCCGGCTCAATCGCGCGGTAAAGTCGCTGCATATTGGCAACGGCAGCACCGTACTCCCCCGCCGGAATGTCAATGCCGTACACGCGTCCGGCAACATAGCTCATCAGCACGCCGGCCACGCGATTGATGCGATCGGTGGTGACGATCTCGCCCGCCGGCGGGTAATCGTCGACCGTAGCGCCGGCGCGTTTAAGCTGCAGCATCAGTACATCCAGGTCGCTCTCGATCACGGCATGGACCTGGCTGCTCGAATCCTCAAGCTCTGAATCGGACTCGACAATGCCAAACTGCTGCTCGTAGACAAAGGGATGGGCGTTGCGGTCGAGCACGTAATGAGACAGCAGGCCCAACGCAAAGGCACGGCCCAAGTTGGCGTCGCGCGGCAGCAGATGCGACACGCCGTCGCGCAGGCACGCGAACTGGCGAGACATGCGCGAGCGATGCATGACCTGCGCCAGCAGCGTGCAGTCGGAAACACGCGGTGTCAGAATGTGAAAGAAAAACGGGTCGGGGCCTTGGTTGCCCAAGATAAAGGCAATGCGCTCTTCATCGGACGTGATGACGCCCTGCGGAAGACGGTCGATGCTTTCCTCGCCAAACAGATGATGGGTGATAAGCGCGGGCATAATGATCCTTTCGATTTCATTCGATGCCACCCATTATGCCCACCGCGCGCCCATGCCAAACCTGCGATGGTAAACGACAGCACGCAGACCGTCTACGCAAGCCCCAGGTGCGACTTGACCTCGGCGGCACGACGACGGGACACCGGTACCGTCGAGTTCACGCGGTCGAGCCCGAGCTCCATCAACCCCGTGGAGCCAATCTCAACATTGTGCACGTCTTCCAAATTGACCAGGTAGCTGCGATGAACGCGAATAAAGCCCTCGGAGTCCAAGCGACGCTCGAGCGAAGAGATCGACTCATTGATCAGGTACGTTCCCTCGGCGCAGACGGCGTTGCAAAAATCGGCGCGCGCCTCAAAGTAGCAGACGTCTGCGGCGGGAATGAACACCTTTTTGCCCCCGCGGTCCACCGTCAGACGCAAAGGCTGGCGCGGAGCATGGATAACACGACGGGCACCCAAGGCTGCCTCGATCTTGTCGAGTGCCTTTGACAGGCGTGCGTCCTCGACCGGCTTGACGACATAGTCGACCGCATCGAGGTTATACGCATCAGCGGCAAATTCGGCAAACGCCGTCACAAACACAACCACCGGCGGCGTCTTTAGGTTCTGCAGCGTCTCGGCAAGCTCAATTCCCGAGCGACCGGGCATGGTAATGTCTAAAAACAACACGTCGGGCTTGTTCGACAGAATCGACTCCACGGCTTCGGTGACATTGCCCGCCTCGGCAATCTGGCCCACACGCGTATCCTTTTCCAACAGATAGCGTAGCTCGGCCCTAATGGGAGGTTCGTCATCAACCACCAAGATGTTCCAGCCTTCGGACATATGTGCTTCCCCTCTTTTTCTCTCAATCCAACCGCGTGCTACGCCGTCAACGGCGCCGGCTCATGCGGCTCGCCGTTCAGCTCGACGATGACCTGCGTGCCAACGCCCTCCTGGGACTTCACGCGCATGCCAGAATCTTCTCCGTAAAAGAAATGGATGCGCTGAAGCACGTTGAAGAGCGCCAAGCCGCAGCCTCGTTTGATGGAGCCGTCGGCGGTAATGCTCTCGGGCTCCTCCAGGCGATGCTGCTCAAACAGATGCGCGCAGACCTCTTCGCTCATACCGATGCCATCGTCCTCGACGATGATCTCCAAACCGTCATCGGTCTCGAAAGCCCTAACACGAATAGAAAGCGGCTCGGTCTCGCGCTGCGCATGCTTGATGCAGTTTTCGAGCAGCGGCTGCAAGATAAACGGCGGAACCATGCAATCGCGCACCTCAAAGTCGATATCGACCGAGACGCGCAAACGGCCGTCGCCATACCGGGCCTGCATAAGATTGATATAACGAGTACCCTGTTCCACCTCGTGCTCGAGCGTGGTGAGCGTATCGGAATCAGAAAGCGTCTGACGATAGTAATTGGAGAAGTCGATCAGCAGCGATCGCGCCTTGTCGGGCTCGGTTCGAACGAGCGACACGATGGTGCTGATGGTGTTAAACAGAAAATGAGGATCGACCTGCGATTGCAAGGCGCGCAGCTCCACGCGGGCCGTAAGCTCGTCCTGGCGCTCGAGCTCAAAGCTCGCAAGCTGCGTGGAAATGAGGTCGGCAAAGCCCGAGGCAAGCGCCGTCTGGCGCATATCGATGCTGCTCAGACGGGGATAATACAGCTCGAGCGTGCCCACGCAATGCCCGCGCACGGTAAGCGGTGCGACAATACCGGCGCGCAGGCGCGGAAAGTAGCCACCTGTCTCGGTCGAGGCATCGCGCGAGAACACGCTTTGCTCACCGCTGTTGATCACGTTGAGCGTAGTCCGCAGCACCACCGGGGTGCCCGCGGGGCATTTTGCCGAGTCCTCGCCCCAGCTTGCCAACACCTGCTTGCCGTCGGTAAAGCAGATGGCAGAGGCGATAGTTTCGGACAGGATGATCTTAGAGGCGCCCAGGGCAGCTTCGGGCGTAAGGCCGCGCGACGTGTAGGCGAATATTTTTGAAGCGATGGCGAGCGTGCGGTCGGTTGCGCTCGATGTGAGGTCGTCGGGAACGACAAAGACGTACGAGAAGAAGAAGCACAGCATGACCAAGCCGGCAATGACGACAACGGCCGGAACGGGATTGGGATTATCGGTTAGATCCCAGATGAGCAGCAGGATAAGCAGCGGAACGACAATACCGAGCAAAATGGCTTGAACCACATGCTGAGCGGTACGAAAGACCTTGGTAGAGTTGTAGCTCTTGCCCAGAATCAGCCTATTGAGATCCACCGTCATCTCCTTCTTACCGACGCACCCCATAGCAATAAAGAGGGCCGCAAGCGACCCTCTCCATTGCATTATGCAATCAAATACTGTGTTTTACATCAAGCCATCGATGAACGGTAGCTTAGGCGCTGTACTTGTTTGCCTCGCCGAAGGTGCCGCCCTCGACAATCCAGCCGTCCTTCATGATGACGTCCATGTTGTCGGTGTTGAGCACGTGGATGTCGGCGGCGACGTCACCGTTGACGACCAGCAGGTCGGCGCACTTGCCGGCCTCGATGGAACCGGTCTCGTCCTCGATGTGGCACATCTTGGCACCGTTGAGGGCGGCACAGGTGATGGTCTCGACCGGGGTGAAGCCGATCTTGTCGACGAACTCGTACATCTCCTCGATGGAGCAGGTGCCGTACGGGGTGACGAAGGAGAAGGAGTCGGAGCCGATCGTCATGACGACGCCGCGCTTCTTGGCCTCGCGCAGGCAGTCGTAGTTGCGCTGCAGCTCCTTCTCGACCAGGGTGCCCTCGTACTTGTCGTGCAGCTCGGGGACGTAGACGGGCGGATAGGTGGCGTACCAGGTGGGCAGGAAAGCGATCGTCGGAGTGAAGAAGGTGCCCTGCTCGGCCATGAGGTCCATGGTGCGCTCATCGATATCGAAGCCGTGAATCAGCTGCTCGCAGCCAAAGCGAACGGAATCGTAGGCAGCGGCGTGGTTGTTGTAGCAGTGGCTCCACACGGGGATGCCAACCATCTTTGCCTCTTCGACCACGGCCTGAATCTCCTCGGAGCAGTAGTGCTGATCGCGGCCGGAGTCCCAGCGCCAGATGCCGCCACCGGTAGCCCAGATCTTGATGGCATCGGGGTTCTCGCGCAGGCGACGACGGACGGCCTTGCGCAGATCCCAAGGACCGTCGACCTGATCGCCCCAGGGGTGCGATTCCTTGTTGAGCTCCTGGCTGCAGTGGTGGGAGTCGCCGTGGCCGGCAACGCGGCAGAAGCCAAGGCCGGTGGCCAGAACGCGCGGGCCCTTGAAGACGCCCTTGTCGATGCAGTCACGGATCTGGATACCAAAGCGGCCGATCTCGCAGACGGTGGTGAGGCCGTGGGTGAGGCAGTCGTAGGCCTGCTTGACGGCGACGGCCTGCTTCTCGAGGAGCGGCTGCATGACCCAGTCGGTGTCATCATCGGTCAAGTTGCCCGAGAAGTGCAGGTGGGTGTCGATCAGGCCGGGAAGGACGGTCTTGCCGGCGGCGTCGATGACCTCAACGCCCTCGGGAAGGTCCTGCATGGCGCCGGCGTACTCGATCTTGCCGTTGTCGTCGACGAGAACGAGGGAGTTCTCGACCGGCTCGGCACCGGTACCGTCGATGAGCTTACCGCCAACGATTGCATACTTAGTGGACATGGTTCCTCCTTATGGATCCATATAGTGGGCGAGGCCGCATTGGGTTAAGGCCTCACAAAGCTACCCAAGTGGTGCCGGGTTCGGTGCGCGGAAGAGAGGGTCCCGCGCACCTGATCCGCCCCGGCTCGGCGTTACTTTTTGCGGGAATTGGTGAAGGCCATGAGAGCCAGGCCGACGGCCAGCCAGCCGATCACGATGCTCCACTCCACCATGTTGAGAGAGGCGGGAGAGAACGGAATCACGAGCAGGCCGATGATGATAGCGCAGGCAGCGATGGCGAGGCAGATGCCAAACTTGCCGCCGGGCACCTCGTAGGGACGAGGCAGGTCGGGCTCGGTGAAGCGCATGCGCAGGCAAGCGAGGGCGACCATGCCGCAGGAGAAGATGAAGGCGAGAGCCGACACGTTGGTCAGAGGGATGAGCATGTTCTTGCCCAGGAACGGACCGACGACGGTGATGACACCCAGGACGACGCAGGCGAGCTTGGGGGCGCCGGACTTGGGGTCGACCTCGGCGAACTGCTCGGGCAGCTGGCCCTTGCGGCCCATGGCGAGCATGATGCGGCTCGTGGCGCCGTAGAAGGAGTTCATCGGGCCCATGGGTCCAAGCGTGGCGATGACGAGCATGTTGATGCCCTTGAGGCAGGCGAGCGCGGGAACCGGACTCTTAACGAACTCATGCCAGTCGAGGATGGTGCCAAACGAGTAGATACAGACCATGTAGAAGCCGCCGGCGGCCAGCAGTGCCAGGGAGATGATCTTGCCGAACTTGTTCCAGTTGAGGCCCTCGGCTGCTTCCTCAGCCTGCTGAGGAATGGTGTCGAAGCCGGCGTAGAAGAACGGGGTCAGTACCAGGACCGACACGATGCCGGCGAACAGGCTGGTGCTCTCGGTAGCGGCCTTGCCGCCGCCAGCGCCGGTGACCTGGGAGAACACGGGCATGGCGTTGTCCGGCGAGCCGGTGAACAGCGAGACGCCCATGGCGAGCAGCATGCCGCAGAGCAGGGCCTTGGTCAGGAAGGCCTGGAGCTTGGCGGCCGAGCTGGCGCCGCGGAAGTTGAGGAAGATGACGTAGACTGCAAAGCCGAGCGCGATCAGCGTCGGGAACAGGTAGACGTCGGCGCCCAGGATGGTGTAGAGCTTGACGGCGCGCAGCCACTCAAGACCGGGCAGGCTACCGAACATCTCGGACACGAGGGTCGAGATGGCGATGGCCTCCCACGGGCACAGGATGCCGTTGCCCAGGGCCAAAAGCCATCCGGTGATGTAGCTCAGCGTACGGCCAAAGCTACGATCGACATACTCGACGATGCCGCCCGAGATGGGGATGGCAGCCGTGAGCTCACCGAAAACAGCTCCGACGGGCACGAGGAAGATTGCACCCAAGAGGAATGCGATCATAGCGGGAACGGGACCGCCGCCCACGACCATCCAGTCGCCGACCTGCAGAACCCAACCGGTACCGATAATGGCACCGAAGCCGATGGTGAAGAAGTTCCAGAGCGAGAGCGTTTTCTTCATGCCGCCGTTATCCTCGACTGCAACTTCTGCGTTCTTGTCCGCCATTGTTCCCCTCCTTTCCTATTTGACGCCCTTGGCGTCACCCCTTGCGCGGTCCGTTTTGCCGCGCGCTTTTATTCCATGGCTTTAAGATACGGCCTTGGCGCAGCAGCGCCGCTCGCAGCTCGACCGAAGGCAGAACTGCAAAACGAGCGGCACCGTTTTTGGGACGAACGGCAGGAGACGTCATTCGTCTTGGACGCTTTCATCTTGTCTGCTTTTGAATACCTGTTGCCGCGACGCTTGGCGCGCGGCGCGGCAACGTTCATACCATTTGTCAGGCTTTTGGCGCACATACCCATGTGTCGTGCATCTTTTTATGTAGGATAGACAAGTTACACATGAGGCAAGGTGATTCGAATGGCATACGGATACAATGACGGCGACCAACGGCCACAAAGCGTGCGCCTTGCCGGCCGCACCATGCCAACGCCCAGAAGCACCTCCGACAACGACAACCCGCAGCGCCCCCAAGAGCAGCCCGGGGCTTCTTCGCGGCAGCAAAGCCGTACCGTGCAGCAGTCAGACCGCGTGAGTACGAGCACACGCCAACGTCAGACCGACACATCGCAGCCACGCCGCTACGATCGCCGTAAGACCGACTACTACGTTAAGCGCTCCTTTTCGCGACCTCAACGCGATCGCGGCAATTCCGCCCCTCACCCCGCGTCGCATACCACAAGCCACACGCTTCCGGCCCGCCGCCTACGTCTTGCGCTTTGCTCCATCGCCGCCTGCCTCGTCTTTGTGTTTTTGGGATCCTGCATCTCCCACGGATCAGCCGGTCTTGAGCCCACTGCCGAGGACAAGCTGCTTAAAGCCCCCGTCGCGCCCGGTTACTCCTTTGCGTTCTCGACCCCACGCTCGCAATGGCAGGCCGGCACCATGCCCCACATCTACCAAATTGACCCCGCATGGTCGGAGCTGCCCTATGCCGGCGGCACTATTCGCGAAAACGCTTGCGGTCCCACTTGCCTCACCATGGTCTATATCTTTAAGACGGGACGCACCGATAAGACGCCGGTCGATATATGCGCACTGGCCGAAGCCGGCAACTACGCCCCCACTGGTGCCACCGAGTGGTCGTTTATGACAGGCGGTGCGTGGCAGCTGGGGCTCAACGGAACACAGCTCTATAACGATCGCGAATCGATTACCCAAGCACTTCGCTCGGGTGTGCCCGTCATCGCCGCAGTGCGCCCCGGTACGTTTACCAACGTAGGCCACTAGTAGTAGGCCCACATGGCTTCGACTTCGTTGAGGACCTCTACGACGCCCCAGCGGCGGGCGCTGCGGCTGGCCGAGTTGGGGTCGTAGACGCCAATCTGGTCGGCATCGTCGACGCCGTAGAGCACGATGTAGTCATTGGGGACAGACTTAAATGAGTGGTCATTGGGGACGCTCTTGTTTGACTAGTCATTTAAGAACGTCCCCAATGACTAGGTGAATAGCAAAAGCCCCGCAGTCGGAGCGGACTGCGGGGCTCATGAAGAGAGGCTAGTTTGTGGGCGCTTTGCCTGGCGCCCACGAGAGAGGCAACAGAGTAGAGACTACTCGTGAATGCGGGTACCGGAGAGGCCGGCCATGGTCTCGGCGGCCTTGTCCAGAGCGCCGATGATGCAGGTGCGGCCCTTGCGGGAACGGGCGAACTTGATGGCAGCGCGGACCTTGGGCTCCATGGAGCCCTTGCCGAACTGGCCCTCGTCGGCCAGGCGCTCGGCCTCGTCGGCGGTGAGGTCCTCGAGCTCCTCCTGGTTGGGCTTGCCAAAGTTGATGGCGACATGCTCAACGGCGGTCAGCAGGAACAGAACGTCGGCGTCGCAGTCCTCGGCCAGCAGCTCGCCGCCCAGGTCCTTGTCGATGACGGCGGGAACGCCCTTGTAGCAGCCCTTGTTCTCGTAGTCGCGGACGACGGGGATGCCGCCGCCACCGCAGGCGATGACGATGAACTCGTTGTCGAGCAGGTTGAGGATGGAGTCAGCCTCGACGATCTTCTTGGGATCGGGGGAAGCGACGACGCGACGCCAGCCGCGGCCGGAATCCTCGACGAAGACCTTGGAGGGATCCTCGGCCATGAACTCCTTGGCCTGCTCCTCGGTGTAGAAGGGGCCGATCGGCTTGGTCGGATTCTTGAACGCGGGATCATCCGGATCGCACTCGATCTGGGTGACGACGGTGGCGGCGTGCCAACGCTTATAGCGCTTGTGCATCTCGCGGCCGATGCCCTGCTGCAGGTGATAACCAATGTAGCCCTGGGACATGGCGCCGCACTCGGGCAGCGGCATCTCGGGGGTACCGATGGCATCGTGGGCAGCGGCGAAGGCGTTCTGGATCATGCCGACCTGCGGGCCGTTGCCGTGGGTGATGATGATCTCATTGCCCTGCTCGATGAGACCGAGGAGAGCGTGGGCGGTGTTGCTCACGGCCTCGATCTGCTCGACGGGGTTGTTGCCGAGGGCGTTGCCGCCAAGGGCGACGACAATACGATCGGGCTTGCCAAGAGGCTTAGACATTGCTGGAATCCTTTCTGTAAAAGGCCTACAACCCATTAATAACCCGCGTCCGTGCGATACGCGAGTTTATTAAGGTTTATATTCTCTTTATCGCTCATTTTATTCATTTTGAAAATAGCGGAACGGTGAACGGTCGTTTTTGTCCGCTCAGCGTACAGAACTCCAGCTCAGACATATCTACGTAATTTACGTGCGACTTTATTTAAATGAAGCGAGGATTATGTCGGATTATGCAAACTACATCTCTGCTAAACACAAAACGGACAGCGCAATATCTTACTCGCGCTATACGAGATTCTATGCACTTATAAGTCGAGTATGCACCCCTGCAAAAACAAGGGGCTTTTCATCCAGCAAAAGGAATAAAGAAGCGCTCCGAAAAGGCGGCAACAACCACGCCCCCATCCATCCCCAAAGTGGCGCGAGGTTTCGCGGCAAAGCCGCGAAACAGCGAAAGGGACGGAATACCCGGCCAACTACGTCCTTCATCCGCCCACACAATCCAAGGACGTAGTCGTAGCAGGATCTGAGGGCTAACCTTCGCGGACACTCCGCAGGACGAAAGAACCCCCGCCGCACATAGTGCGCAGCGGGGGTTCTTTCATGTCCGAGGACGTACGCGAAGGTTAGCCCTCAGATCCTGCGGTGGGAGACCTAGGCCTCGTTGTACACCGTCTTGAGCTTCAGCAGGTGCTGATAGCGGTCCATAGCGGCCTGCTCATTCTCCTTGAAGAGCTCCTCGGCGCGCTCGGGGAAGGAACGCGTCAGCGAAGCGTAACGGGCCTCGTTCATCAGGAACTCCTGATAACCGCCCGCGGGCTCCTTGGAATCGAGCGAGAACTTCTTGCCGGCAGCAGCCTCGGGGTTGAAGCGGAAGAGGTTCCAGTAACCGCACTCGACAGCCTTCTTCATCTCGGCCTGGCAGTTCTGCATGCCGCCCTTCTTGATGGAGTGCATCTCGCAGGGGCTGTAGCCGATGATGAGGGACGGGCCGTCGTAGGCCTCGGCCTCGTGAATGGCCTTGAGGGTCTGAGCCGGGTTGGCGCCCATGGCGACCTGCGCCACGTAGACGTAGCCGTAGCTCATGGCAATCTCGGCCAGGGACTTCTTCTTGGTCACCTTACCGGCAGCGGCGAACTGAGCGACCTGGCCCAGGTTCGAGGCCTTGGAGGCCTGACCACCGGTGTTGGAGTAAACCTCGGTGTCGAAGACGAAGACGTTGACGTTGTGGCCGGAAGCCAGGACGTGGTCCAGGCCACCGAAGCCAATGTCGTAGGCCCAACCGTCGCCACCGAAGATCCAGAAGGACTTCTTGGTGAGGTAAGCCTTGTCGGCGAGGATCGCCTTGGAAGCGTCGCAGCCGCACTTCTCGAGCTCGGCAACGTAGGCAGCGGCAGCGGTCTTGGAGGCCTCGGCGTCGTTGACGGAGTCGATCCAAGCCTGGCCGGCAGCCTTGAGCTCATCGGACGGACCATCGGCAGCGATGATGTCCTGGGTAGCGGCGATCAGCTTGTGCTGGACGGCCTCGTAACCGACGGCCATGCCCAGACCGTGCTCGGCATTGTCCTCGAACAGGGAGTTGTTCCACGCCGGGCCGTGACCGTCCTTGTCCTTGCAGTAAGGAGCGGTGGCAGCGGGGTTGCCCCAAATGGAGGAGCAGCCGGTGGCGTTGGAAATGAACATGCGATCGCCGGCAACCTGGGTCACCAGACGTGCATAGGCGGTCTCGGCGCAGCCGGCGCAGGAGCCGGAGAACTCCAGGTAGGGCTGCTTAAACTGGCTGCCCTTGACGTTGGCCGCGATGAGCTCCTTCTTCTCGGAGACGTTCTCGACCATGTAGTCCCAAACGGGCTGCTGGTCCATCTCCTGCTCGGTGGGAACCATCTCGAGGGCGCCCTTGGGGCAGACCTTGACGCAGTTGGTGCAACCCATGCAGTCGAGCGGGGACACGGCCATGGTGAACTTCATGCCCTTGGCCTTGGGGCCCATGGCGTCGAGCGTGCGGGTAGCCTCGGGCGCGGCGGCGGCCTCGTCCTCGGTCATCGCGAACGGACGGATGGTGGCATGCGGGCACACATAGGCGCACTGGTTGCACTGGATGCACTTGGTCTCGTCCCAGTGGGGAACGACCACGGCGACGCCGCGCTTCTCGTATGCGGAGGCGCCCAGCTCAAACTGGCCGTCAGCGCAATCGACGAAGGCGGAAACAGGCAGGCTGTCGCCATCCATGCGATCGATGGGCTCGAGCAGGTTCTTGACCTGCTGGGCGATGGCGGACTTGGTCTCCTCGGAGAGCTCGACGGGAGCGGCATCCTCGGCGGTAGCCCAGTCGGCCGGAACCTCGAACTTACGGAAGGCGGTAGCGCCGGCATCGATGGCCTTGTGGTTGGCGTCGACGATGGCCTGGCCCTTCTTCATGTAGGACTTGGTGGCCGCGTCCTTCATGTACTGCAGAGCGTCCTCGGCGGGCAGGACCTTGGCCAGCGCGAAGAAGGCGGACTGGAGCACCGTGTTGGTGCGCTTGCCCATGCCGACCTTGGCGGCCAGGTCGATAGCGTCGATCAGGTAGACGTTGACGTTGTTGTTCGCGATGTAGCGCTTGGCCACGGCGGGCATGTGCTCGGCGAACTCCTCGTCGCTCCACTGGCAGTTGACCAGGAAGGTGCCACCCGGCTTGACGTCGCGGACCATCTTGAAGCCCTTGACGATGTAGCTGGGGTTGTGGCAGGCGACAAAGTCGGCCTTGGTCACGTAGTACGGCGAACGGATCGGGGAATCACCAAAGCGCAGGTGCGAAACGGTGACGCCGCCGGTCTTCTTGGAGTCGTACTGGAAGTAGGCCTGAACGTACTTGTCGGTGTGATCGCCGATGATCTTGATCGAGTTCTTGTTGGCGCCGACGGTACCGTCGCCACCCAGACCCCAGAACTTGCACTCGATGGTGCCGGGGGCTGCGGTGTTGGGCGCATCCTCGGCCTCGGGCAGGCTCAGGTTGGTCACGTCGTCGACAATGCCGATGGTGAACTCGCGCTTGGGCTCGTCCTTCTTGAGCTCCTCGAAGACAGCGAACGCGGACGCGGGAGGCGTGTCCTTGCTGCCCAGACCGTAACGGCCGCCGACGACCTTGATACCCGTCTTGCCGGCCTCGTAGAGAGCGGAGACGACGTCCTGGTAAAGCGGCTCGCCGATGGAACCCGGCTCCTTGGTGCGGTCCATGACGGCAATCTTCTTGACGGTCTCGGGGAGAACGTCGACAAAGTGCTTGATGGAGAACGGACGGAACAGGCGAACCTTGACCAGGCCGACCTTCTCGCCGTGAGCGTTGAGGTAGTCGATGACTTCCTCGAGCACGTCGCAGAAGGAGCCCATGCACACGACGACGCGGTCGGCATCGGGAGCGCCGTAGTAGTTGAACAGGCCGTAATCGGTGCCGAGCTTCTCGTTGATCTTCTTCATGTAGCCCTCGACGACGGCGGGAAGCTCGTCGTAGACCTTGTTGCAGGCCTCACGGTTCTGGAAGAAGATATCGCCGTTCTCGTGGCTGCCGCGGGTGTGCGGGTGCTCAGGGTTGAGCGCGTGGTCGCGGAAAGCCTGGACGGCGTCCATGTCGCACATCTCGGCCAGATCCTTGTAGTCCCACATGGCGACCTTCTGGATCTCGTGGCTGGTGCGGAAGCCGTCGAAGAAGTTAAGGAACGGGGTCTTACCCTCGATGGCGGCAAGGTGAGCCACCGGCGAGAGGTCCATGACCTCCTGGACGTTGCCCTCGGCGAGCATGGCGAAGCCGGTCTGACGACAGGCCATGACGTCGGAGTGATCGCCAAAAATGTTCAGGGCGTGGGAAGCGACGCAACGCGCGGAGACGTGGAAGACGCCCGGGAGTTGCTCGCCCGCGATCTTGTACATGTTCGGGATCATCAGGAGCAGACCCTGAGAAGCCGTGTAGGTGGTGGTCAGAGCACCGGCGCCCAGCGAACCGTGAACGGTACCGGCCGCACCTGCCTCGGACTCCATCTCGACGACCTTGACCGGGGTGCCGAAGATGTTCTTGCGACCCTGGGCCGCCCACTGGTCGACATGGTCGGCCATCGGGCTGGACGGCGTAATGGGATAGATTCCCGCTACCTCGGTGTACGCATACGAAACATATGCGGCCGCCTCGTTGCCGTCCATAGACTTAAACTTACGCGCCATATACCCCTCTCCTCTCATATAGGTATACAGGCCCCGGCGATTGCCGGGATATTGGCGTGATGGGATTTACGCTGTTGCTTCCAATCATCTGGCAGGCAGGCTCAGCAGCAGGTACGTGGCGTGGAGAGAAGACATGCCGAGGCGAGGGGCAACTGATGCGCCCCACAGACCCGACCGCCCGTCTTGCACATGACCGAGCGCCGCAAAGGCCGCATGCCGGATGCTCCCGGGCACGCCCCGGCGATGGGAAGCGCCCGCAACGGAAATCCGCATGCGGGTTTATTGTACCCCGCCGTCAAGCCATATTTCGGCAAATATAGGTGGCCGGTAAAGGTTTACCTCGGGTGGCTATTGTGCGCCCGGCACCGACGGACACAGTCCCCTGGAACCCCACAGCAGTTGCGGTGAAATAGGGACTGTTTTTGCTGTTAACGGCCTTAATCAGTCCCTATTTCACCGCAACTCATTGGGGGGGGGATGAGCTAGAGGGCGCCGAGGAGGATGGCGTAGGTGGTGGATTCGCCGAGTTTGAGCTCGTCACCGGGGCTGAGCCGGGCGGAGCGGCCGGGC
>USHT01000001.1 GCA_900554455.1 uncultured Collinsella sp. | reverse complement strand
GGTCTTTGCGCAGCTAAAGATGCCCAAAACAAGGGTATCGGCATTATGCTGCTCGGCGTGGAGCGCAACCCGGCGGGCATTGCCGACGCACGCCGCAATGCCGAGCTCAACGGCCTCACCCGCAGCGCTTGGTTTATGGCCGACGACGCCACCGATTACATCCTGGATGCCGCCGACAACAACGAACGCGTCGACGTTCTTTCCATCGACCCGCCGCGCGCCGGCTCCACGCCCGAGTTCCTCGAAGCTGCCTGCGCGCTTAAGCCGCGCCGCATCACCTATATCAGCTGCAACCCCGTGACTCAAGAGCGCGACCTGCATCAGCTCCTCGACGAAGGCTATCGCCTGCTCAAGATCACGCCCGTCGACATGTTCCCTCACACCGACCACACCGAAACCGTAGCGGTCCTCGAACGCCGCTAACCAACCTCAGTAGATTTTTGGGACAAGAAAGGGGGCGACCCGTCTGGGCCGCCCCCTTCGCTTGGTTTATAAACTCCGCTACATCCCATTGCGCAGATCGCACACGCCGGCTGCCGCCATCTCGCGCAGCAGCGTCTCGCGGTCGCGCGTCACGATCAAATCCAGAGGGAAGTGAATCTCGTCGAGCATCTTGCGAGCGTAATCGAGCTTACCAATTGCCATGCCAATGTGCGCATCGGTCGAAACGCCAATGCCCACGCCCAGCTCGGCGCAGCGCTCGGCGATCTTGCGGCATACGACCCAATGCTCAGTGTCGACACCGTGTTCAAGACTATGGTTGTTGATCTCGATAATCTTGTGCTTGGCCTTAGCCGCCAACAGCACCTCGTCGATATCGAACGGCACGCCCGAACGCCCCGTGTGACCCAGCATGAACACCTTGGGGTGCTCCAGGGCATTGATATACATCTCGGTCGTCTGGGCCAGCGTCGCGCCTTCAGCAATCTGCGGATTATGCACGCTCGCAACCAAATAATCCAAATTACGCGTAACCAAATCGAACAGCGAATGCTGACGGCTGTACGAATCGCCGGCAATATCGAGCGTGACAGGAGTGTCCTCGCCAAACAGGCTTCCGTCCAGCGAAACGATATCGGCCTCGGCACCACGCAGCACCAGCACGCCGCTCCAAATGCGCGGCCAGATATCCTGGTTGATAAAGAACTGGTAACTGCGCAGGTCATTGGGGCAAGCCGTAACCATAGAGCTCAAATGGTCGGCAGATCCGAGCACCTGCAGACCACGCTCTGCCGCCCAGTACACATTCTCCTCAATGGTCGAATATGCATGCGCAGAGAACATCGTATGGGTATGAATGTCACAAGAAAGCAGGTAGGGCATCAGGTCTCCTTATCTGGCACGGCCGTCGCTTATATTCATTGTACGCATAGCCTTCGATAGTCGTAAAACCACTCCACCCCAAAGACACAACGTCCATGACAACGGGGTCCGGCTTAACACCAAACCCCGTTTCACGTAAAACATTGTAGGCAGAGCGCTTTACTTTTAACGATACTCGTCCGCCAACTGTTTCCAAGCGGGTAGCGAATTGATAATCGTCTCGTAACTCACGCAGTAGCCCAAGCGGAACCAGCCCGGCATACCAAAGCCGTCCGAGGGAACCGCAAGCAACTCATACTTCTTTGCGCGCTCGCAAAACGCATTCGCATCGGGCTCCAACGCTTTCACCCATAGGTAGAACGCGCCATCCGGCTCAACATACGTGTAGCCGTACTCCGCCAAGGCGTCGGTAAGCGCCGTGCGGTTGCGTGCATAGGCCTCAACGTCACTCGGCTCATCGATGCAATCGATGATCACGCGCTGGAAGAGTGCCGGTGCGCATACAAAACCCAGCGTACGGGCAGCACCCGCAACAGCCGGCATCAGACGGGCAGCCTGCGGATTGGTGTTGGGAACCAAGATCCAGCCCACGCGCTCGCCCGGTAGCGACAGCGACTTGGAATACGAGTAGCACACGACGGTGTGCTCGTAGATCGAAGGAACCCAAGGCACCTCGGCACCGTACACGATCTCGCGGTACGGCTCATCCGAGATGAGCATGATCGGATTCTCGGGATCGCGCTGAGCGTTGGCCTCGCGCAGAGCATTGGCCAGTCGCGTCAGCGTGTCGCGTGTATATACGGCACCAGTCGGATTGTTGGGCGAGTCGATGATAACGGCAGTCGTCTTATCGGTAATCGCCTTGAGCACGTTGTCCACGCTCAGCTGGAACGTATCTTCATCGGCGAGCGCCTCAACACACGTACAGCCGGCCTTCTCAATCCAAACGCGATACTCCGGAAAGTACGGGGCGATAACAATAACCTCGTCGCCCGGGTTCGTAACGGCGTTGAGCGTGCAGGTGAGCGAAGCCGCGGCACCCACCGTCATAAAGACGTCTTTGCCCTCATAGCTCGTGCCAAAGCGGCGGTTGAGCGATTCGGCGATGGCTGCTCGACATTGCGGCAGGCCCGGTGCGGGCGTGTAGCCGTGCAGCTGGTCGCTCCGCAGCTCCAGGGCCTTCTTAATCGACTCAGCCACAGCAGCGGGCGCCGGAACGCTCGGATTGCCCAGCGAAAAATCGAATACGTTTTCCGCACCGATCTGTGCCTTGCGCTCAAGACCATAGCTAAAGATCTCACGGATGATGGAGCTTTCCGCGCCGCGAGCATACATAGTTTCGTTGATCATCTGTTCCCCTTTCGCATAGGCGCTATTGTACGCTTTAGCCGAACAAAGTGCCGCAGCAATGTTAATTGGGGACAGACTTAAATGCGTGAAAACGCTCATTTAAGTCTGTCCCCAATCAACAGACAGCCCCATATCGCTCAAAAGAAAAAGCCTCCGCAGGTTTCCCCGCGGAGGCTTTTGTTACAAGGGCTATTTGTCGGTGTCGACGTCGGCATCGGCGTTGACGGCACGGTCATCGCCAGCGTCACCGGATGCCACTTCAGCATCCTCCTGCATGGCCGCCTGCGCAAAAGCTGCGGCATCAGCCGCCAGCTCCTCCTCGCTCATACGAGGCATGCGCTTTTTGGCCGGCATGCCGGCCGCCTTGGCGTTGCGCTCCTCCTTGGCCGCCAGGATATCGCCCTCGCGCTCAAGGTAGGCGTCCCACTCGTTATCGAGCAGGGCATTCACGGCATCGCCCTCGACAGTCTCGCGCTCAAGCAGCACCTTCGCCATCAGATCGAGTTGATCGCGACGGGCATCCAGAATCTCGACCGCACGGCGATGGGCTTCGCGCATGATGCGCTGAACCTCGATATCGATGCGGCGTGCCGTCTCCTCGGAGTAATCCTGGTGATCGGCGTAATCGCGACCAAGGAACACCTGATGCTGTGCCTCGCCAAACACCTGCGTGCCCAGCTCCTCGCTCATGCCCAAACGCGTAACCATCTCGCGTGCCATCTTGGTCGCGCGCTCCAGGTCGTTGCTCGCGCCCGACGTGATGTCATCGCACATGAGCTCCTCGGCAACGCGGCCGCCCAAGAACACGGCAAGCTCGTCGAGCATCTCGTTCTTGGTCTTGAGGAAGTGGTCCTCCTGCGGAAGCTGCAGCGTGTAGCCCAGAGCCTGACCGCGGCTGACGATCGAGATCTTGTGGACCGGATCGGAGTGCTCCAGGATGTGGCCCACCAGGGCGTGACCGCTCTCGTGGTAGGCAATCGTGGTGCGCTCGGCCTCGGTCATCACGCGACCCTTGCGCTGCGGTCCGGCAATCACGCGCTCCATCGATTCCTCGACCTCGTCCATCGAGATCACGGAACGATGACGGCGAGCGGCCAGCAGCGCAGACTCGTTGAGCAAGTTCGCCAAATCGGCACCAGTAAAGCCAACGGTCATCTGGGCGAGCTTCTCAAACTTAACGTCCTCGTCCATCGGCTTGTTCTCGGCATGCACGCGCAAGATCTGCTCGCGGCCCTTCACATCCGGACGGTCGACCGTAACCTGACGGTCAAAACGGCCGGGACGCAGCAATGCCGGATCCAGGATGTCAGGACGGTTGGTCGCAGCGATCAGGATGACCGACTCGCTTTCCTCGAAACCGTCCATCTCGACCAGCAGCTGGTTGAGCGTCTGCTCGCGCTCGTCGTGACCGCCGCCCAAGCCAGCTCCGCGCTGACGTCCCACAGCATCGATCTCATCGATGAAGATGATTGACGGGGCCTGGGACTTGGCCTCCTTAAAGAGGTCACGCACACGGCTGGCGCCGACACCTACGAACATCTCGACAAAGTCGGAACCCGAGATGCTAAAGAACGGCACGCCCGCCTCGCCGGCAACGGCCTTGGCCAGCAGCGTTTTACCGGTGCCCGGAGGGCCAACCAGCAACACGCCACGCGGGATCTTGGCGCCCAGCTTGCGATAGCGATCCGGATCGCTCAAAAGGTCACGGATCTCCTCGAGCTCCTCGACTGCCTCGTCCACGCCGGCAACGTCTTCAAACTTGACCTTGGGGCGTGTGGCCTCGTTGGTCTTGGCGTTGGTCTTGCCAAACTGCATGTTCCTGTTGTTGGCGCCCATCATCTGGCGCATAAAGTAGAACATGATGGCGATAAGGGCGATCGTCGGAAGCACACTCATCGCCAAGTCGCCCCAAAAATCGGGATCGTTGGTGTTGACGATGTGCTTGGTATCGGGGTGCTCCGCCATGAGCTCGGCAAGCGAATCGGAGCCGACATAGGTCGAAGAGAAGCTCTTGAGCTCGCTCGTATCGCCCTTGTCCTTCTTCGTCTTCCAGTAATGACCCGTCACGCTTCCGTCTTGAACCGTATAGGTCAGATCTTCGACGCGATCCTGCTTGATGGCGCTGACCATCTCGCTCGTCGCGAGCTTAACGGTATTGCTGGAGCTGGCAAAGCCGGAGCCCATATTAAAGAAGGCATAGCCCAGAAGCGCGCAAGCCAAAATAAAATACAACCAGCCCGTACGCGTGGGCTTCTTGCCTCCGGGCATCCCCGGGATCTTAGGCTCCCGGGGAGTCTGGGAATTGTTATCGTTACGGTCGTCGGGCATCTTACGAATAAACCTCCGGTTTCAAAATGCCCAGATACGGAAGGTTGCGATAGCGCTCGGCATAGTCGAGGCCGTAGCCCACCACAAAGGCATCGGGGCAATGGGTTCCAACATACTTGGGCGTGATGGCCGAGACGCGGTCCTCAACGTCCTTCCACAGGAAGGCGGCGACCTCCAGAGAAGCGGGCTTGCGGCTCTCGAGGTTCTTCATCAGATACTTGAGCGTCAGGCCCGAGTCCAGAATGTCCTCGACGATCAGCACGTCGCGACCGCGGATGTCGATATCCAGGTCCTTAATGATACGCACGATACCCGAGGACTTCACACCGTCGCCGTAGCTCGAAACAGCCATGAAATCGATGTTGGTCGGCAGCTCGATCTTACGCATCAGGTCGCCCATAAAGACCACGGCGCCGCGCAGGACCGCAATCAGCACCAGATCCTTACCCGCGTAGTCGCGAGTAATCTGCTCGCCTAGGCGAGAGACGATACCGTCGATATCCTCCTGCGTAAACAGAACCTTCTCGATATCCGGATGTTGAGAAGCCATGACAACCCTTTCTTGTGCTTATCGCCCACACACCGCCGTATGGACGCGAACTACACATTCTAGCAGCGCACGGGGTAAATTTACCAGCCCGTGCGCCATCAGCGCGGGAATACCGTCAACGTCGCACAGAATAGCTGGTGCGAGAAGCTAATCCGCGTCAACCACGCGGAGCAGATATGCCACGCGCGTTGCGGCCGTACACTTAAAACGCTCGTCCGCGCGAACTCCGGCGACCCACACCACGGCACCCCCCGGCGCCGTCCTCACCATGGGCACGCCGGCGCGCTCGGAAACGGGAATGCGAGCCTCGCCTAGCAAGTCGGATACTTTCTTGCTTCGGCCACTCATCCCTAACGGGCACATCACGTCTCCCGGTGCGGGACCGTCCACCCACAGGCGCGCCAATCGCGCCTCGGCAGGGATCTCGCCACGCGAGCCCGCCAGGATCCGCTCACTATCGCTGTCGGCAAAACCCAGGGCAGCCGCGTCTACCAAAGCTGTCACTTCCCCGGCAGCCGCAAGCTCACGGGCGCGGCACACGATATCGCATCCCGGCTCAACGGCTATTGGTTCTGTGACCAGCATACGTCCCCCGCCCAACGGCAAACGACCGGGCACGGTAACCCAGTCCGCGACCAGGCCCTCGCGAGCCACCGGCACCTTAAACGCCAGCATGCCAAACTCAATGCGTGCGTCAATCCCCGCCGGAAGCGTGACCGAGCCGGCACCCTCGGCAACGCAGGAAAGCACTCGCTCCACATGTCGCATCTCTGGACGAGCGTCCGGATCGATGCGCTTAATCGCCAGTCGCACGATGCGCCGCGCGATTACCACCTCGGCCGCAGCAAGGCGCCTGGCATCGAGCACCAGCGCGCCCGCTGCCTCCTTACGCAGGCAGCTTCGAAACGCCTGTGCCGAAAGCTGAGACAAAAACGCGTCCTCATCGCCTAAGATCTCGCAGGCGGCGCCAATCGTCTTGCAGACGCTCGCGTTGCGCTGCGCCACCACCGGCATCACTCGATGGCGCACGTAGTTTCGCAGATACGAGATATCCTCATTGCTCTCGTCTTCACGCCACGGCTGACCATGTACCTGTAGATAGCCCACGAGCTCGCCATGAGTTAGGTCGAGCAAGGGACGCACCACGATATTCCTCCGGCGAGGAATGCTCGATAGGCCAGCGGGCCCTGAACCCTTAATCGCGTTCATCAAAAACGTTTCCGCGCGATCCGAAGACGTGTGCGCGGTGCAGATACGAGCCGCCGTTCGCGGTGCCCCCGTCTGGGCGCAGAGCTCGCGAACATACCTCCGCGCCGCGGCATAGCGCACCTCGCGGGCAGCCGCCTCGATATTGCCCGATTCATCATCAAAATAGGCATGCTCAACACACAGCGGTAGACCATATTGCGCGCAGAGCTCACGCACGAAAGCCTCGTCGCCATCGGATGCCTCGCCGCGCAGATGATGGTTCACATGCAGCACGTGCAGTCGCTCGCGCGCGATGGGGGCCACACCACGCCCATCCAGAATATCCAACTTTGATGTGCACGCCATAAGGAGCAAAGCCGTCGAGTCCGCACCACCTGATACCATGAGCACCACGGGGGCAGCCGCCTGCCGCGTTGCCAAGGCTTTATCATCAGTCCACGATGCAGCATGGTGTCCATAATGCTGAGATACCGTTGGCATTTGCTTCCTCCTCTATTCGTTCGCACCCATTGTATCCTTTGGAATCTTATGTCTCGTCTGCACCTTCATATCCTCGGCAGTGGCTCTAAAGGCAACTGCGCACTCATCGAGGGCCCGCAGGGGCTCATTATGGTCGATGACGGACTGTCTCGCCGCGAGACATTAAAGCGCATGGCAGAACTAGGGCTCTCGACAGACAACGTCTCGGCTCTTCTCATTACTCATGAGCACAGCGATCACATCAAGGGTCTCGATGTCTGGTGTAAGCACTGGCACGGCCCCCTCTTTGCCAGCAGGGGCACTCTTTCGAACAAAGAAAATCTTTCGCATCTGCCTGTCGAGGAATTCGATCCCGGTGACACCCTTTCCATTGCCGGCATCCACGTGCAAACCTACTCAACATCACACGATGTCATCAATCCAGTCGGCTATCGATTCAATGCTCTCGATGATTCCATCGGCTTTGCCACCGACACCGGAGAGCTATCGAGCCAAGCCATGAACACCCTCAAAGATTGTCGAGTCCTCGCACTCGAAAGCAACCACGATGTGACCATGCTGCGCGAGGGAGAATATCCCCGCTTTCTTCAGGAGCGCATCCTGTCTGCAAGGGGACACCTCTCCAACGGCCAAGCCGCCGAAGCCGCGCGCGAACTTGTTACCGATCGCACCGAACAGCTCATTGCCATGCATATCAGCCAAGACAACAATCGTCCGAGCCTTACCGTCAAAAGCTATGCCAAAGCTCTAGCCGCAACCCTGGATGACGAGCTCGGCAGCTCCGCCACCCTTCTCCAAGGATCGCGAAAACTCTCGATACGCCCCGCAAGCCAGCATCGGCCAGCAACCATTCAATAACTGGGCTAGACAGCAAAAGGGGCCGAGAATCACTTCCCAGCCCCTTTTGCTGTCTTTTGATAGCGCAGAACATCAACGAAGTTAGTCGATAGAGATCTTCGTAACGTTCTTCTTCTCGACGATCTTGGGAACCGTAACGGTCAGGATGCCGTCAGCGTACTTAGCCGAGAGACCCTCGCTCGAAGCGTCCTTAAGATACACGCCACGCGTCGCGCTGTACGAGCTGAACTCCTTCTGCAGGAAGTTCTTGCCCTCGTTCTCCTCTTCTTCCTCGACATTCACGCTAATGGACAGACGACCCTCGTTAAGCTCGACATCGATATCGTCCTTGGCGACGCCGGTCAGATAAGCCTTGACCTCATAGCCATCGCCCTTATCCTCAACGTCAACGGGGAACGCCTTAGAGGCAATCGAGCTGTTCGCTAGGTCGCTCATATCATCAAACAGATCGAACAGCGAGCTTGCAGAGGGACGAACGCCAAAAACCGAACGATAAGGAACCATGCTTGCCATGTTTACCACTCCTTTATAGGACTGCCGAGTCATCTTCCAGGTGACTGGGACTTCTTTTGACGCTCTTATATATGCCCAGCCGCTTCTTATATATTCATCGACTATAAAGTTTTTTGAGTCCGGTACTATAAGCATATCTAAGTGTATATGACTAAGGTTTTAGTAAGGTTAAGGTTCTTTGAACCAGAGCATAAATAACGAGTATGTTCGCAGCTACAAATAACAGGGGGCTTACAATGAGCGAGTACACATTATTGGTAACAAGCTAAAGGGCATCATGGACGACCAAAACCAGAACAAAATGTTTATGCCGACGCAGGGGGAAGATACTTCCACGCAGCCGCCACGGTTCCATCGCCCCCACATCTCGCAAGAGCCCATTAATGATCCGGAGCCCGAGTATGTGACGAGAAATCGATATCAAACGCTCGAGGATGCCCAAACGGGACGTAAACATATGGGCGTCGCCTCGGGAGACCCTGTATATCTGAAAGACGCACCATTATCTAAAAACAGCGCAGCTAGTGATGAACCGATGAAAGCGTCCGTCACTCGTCAACAAAGAGGTCCTCGGCCAAAGCAAACCTTGACGCATTCGGCTCGCTATCTCGAAACGCCAAAACAGGGAAAATCAATCTTCGTTTCATCAAGTAAACGACGCAAGCAGCATCGACTGACAATCCTGCTTTTGATCATTGTGGCCATAGCAGTTACCCTTGTTATTCGATTTATCTTCTTTAAATAAAGGCTCAATACCAAAAACGATAAGATCGTCTGGTGTAATTGAGTCATTTACGCCCCATAAACGCAAAAAAGGGGGAGGCCGCGAGGCCTCCCCCTTCTCAGTTCAAGCGTACGGCTCGGTGCCGTCCACCGGTCAGCGGCGCCCTGGCCTCCCACGGGCTGACCCCGCAGTACTCTCGGCGCGATGGGGCTTAGCTTCCGGGTTCGGAACGGGACCGGGCGTGCCCCCCATGCTCTGGCCGCTGACCGGTGGGCGGCGCCCACCGTTACGGTGTCCGGTGTCTCACTTTACACGTGCCCTGGGGGCCGCATGGCGCATAGGGGAGGTGACTCGGGGGCATCCTCGTGCCCGGACCGCGCATGAGCGCTGGGTCCCGCGGGCCGCGAGGTGCGGTTCCGGAAGAGCTCGGGCGATTAGTGCGGCTCGGCTGAGGCTGTCGCCAGCCTTGCACCTGCCGTCTATCGACCAGGTAGTCTACCTGGGCCCTTACCGGAAGGAGAACTAATCCCTGGAACGGCTTCCCGCTTAGATGCCTTCAGCGGTTATCCGCGCCGCACGCGGCTACCCGGCCGTGCCGTTGGTCGACAACCGGTTCACCGGAGGTGCGTCCACCCCGGTCCTCTCGTACTGGGGGCAGCCTCCATCGATTCTCCTGCGCCCACGGAGGATAGGGACCGAACTGTCTCACGACGTTCTGAACCCAGCTCGCGTACCGCTTTAATGGGCGAACAGCCCAACCCTTGGGACCTACTTCAGCCCCAGGATGCGATGAGCCGACATCGAGGTGCCAAACCTTGCCGTCGATGTGGACTCTTGGGCAAGATCAGCCTGTTATCCCCGGAGTACCTTTTATCCGTTGAGCGACGGCCCACCCACTCGGGGCCGCCGGATCACTAGAGCCTGCTTTCGCACCTGCTCGGCTTGTGGGCCTCGCAGTCAAGCCCGCTTGTACTCTTGCATTCAAAAGGACGGTTGCCGACCGTCCCGAGCGGACCTTCGCGCGCCTCCGTTACCCTTTAGGAGGCGACCGCCCCAGTCAAACTGCCCGCCTGGCACGGTCCCCGAGCCGGTTGACGGCCTCGGGTTAGGACGCCGGTCGCGCGAGGGCAGTATTCCAAGGGCGGCTCCCCGGGGGCTGGCGCCTCCGGATCTGTGCCTCCTGCCTATCCTCTACACGCGGGACCAGCGGCCAATGCCAAGCTGCAGTGAAGGTTCACGGGGTCTTTCCGTCCTTCCGCGGGTAAGTCGCATCTTCACGACCAGTGCAATTTCACCGGGTCCATGGTCGAGACAGCGCCCAAGTCGTTGCGCCTTTCGTGCAGGTCGGAACTTACCCGACAAGGAATTTCGCTACCTTAGGACCGTTATAGTTACGGCCGCCGTTTACCGGGGCTTGGCTTCGGGGCTTCGCCGAATCGGCTAACTCCTCCGCGTGACCTTCCGGCACCGGGCAGGCGTCAGACCCTATACGTCGCCTTGCGGCTTCTGCAGAGTCCTGTGTTTTTGGTAAACAGTCGCTTGGGCCTCTCCACTGCGGCCCGCCTCCGCTCCCCGGGCAAGCCGGTTCACGTACGCGCGGGCACCCCTTCTCCCGAAGTTACGGGGCCATTGTGCCGAGTTCCTTGACCATGGTTGACCCGATCGCCTCGGTATGTTCTACCCACCCACCTGTGTCGGTTTGCGGTACGGGCGCGCACGCGCCTGCCTAGGGGTTTTTCTAGGGACCTCGGGCTCACTCGCTTCGCTCAGTCGCTTCGTCCGGAGCCTCGCCCTCAATGCGGACCGGATTTCCCTGGTCCGCGGGCCGCGCTCCATCACGGGGACGTCCAGAACCCCGCCGAGCCACCCCCATCCGTCGCCCCGTCGGTCGTAGCGCCGCGTGCGCGGTGCAGGAATGTCTGCCTGCTGCGCGTCGGCTACGCCTCCCGGCCTCGCCTTAGCCCCCGACTGACCCTGGGAGGATTAGCCTTGCCCAGGAAACCTCGGGTTCACGGCGGACGAGTTACTCTCTCGTCTCTCGCTACTCATGCCAGCATTCTCACTCCCATGCGCTCCACCGTCGGTCGCCCTCCGGCTTCTCCGCCCATGGGAAGCTCCCCTACCGATTCTAATGAATTAAAATCCCGCCGCTTCGGTGTCCAGCTTAGCCCCGTGTATTGTCGGCGCATGTCCACTCGACCAGTGAGCTGTTACGCACTCTTTGAATGGATGGCTGCTTCTAAGCCAACATCCTGGTTGTCTGGGCGGACGCACATCCTTTGCCACTCGGCTGGAACTTGGGGACCTTAGCGGGCGGTCCGGGCTGTTTCCCTCTCGAGCACACAGCTTAGCCCACATGCTCTGACTGCCGCGCTCTGGGCCGCCGGCATTCGGAGTTCGGTTGGATTCGGTAGGCGGCGAAGCCCCCTCGTCCATCCGGTGCTCTACCTCCGGCGGTGAACGCGCGACGCTAGCCCTAAAGCTATTTCGGGGAGAACGAGATATCTCCGGGTTTGATTGGCCTTTCACCCCTATCCGCAGGTCATCGCCGCCGTTTTCAACCGACGTGCGTTCGGCCCTCCACGGGGTCTTACCCCCGCTTCAGCCTGCCCACGGATAGCTCACCCGGCTTCGCGTCCGCGGCGCGGGACTCAAGTCGCCCTGTTAAGGCTCGCTTTCGCTCCGGCTCCCTTTCGGTTAACCTCGCCCCGCGCCAGCGACTCGCTGGCTCATTCTACAAAAGGCACGCCGTCACACCATAAAGGTGCTCCGACTGCTCGTGGGCGCACGGTTTCAGGTACTGTTTCACTCCCCTCCCGGGGTGCTTTTCACCTTTCCCTCACGGTACTGGTGCGCTATCGGTCACAGGGTAGTACTCAGGCTTGGATGGTGGTCCACCCAGGTTCGGACCGGGTTTCACGTGCCCGGCCCTACTCAGGGACCGCGTCGCGCCGTCCGGTCTGGGTTCGCGTACGGGGCTGTCACCCGCTGCGGCCGGCCCTCCCATGCCGTTCCGCTCCCCAGCCGGACCTGCGCCCGGGGGCGGCAGCCCCCGGATGCGCGGCCCTGCAACCCCGTCGGCGGAACCCCTGCCGGGTATGCCCGCTCGACGGTTTGGCCATCGGTCCCCTTTCGCTCGCCGCTACTCGGGGAGTCTCGAGATTGATTTCCTCTCCTCCGGGTACTTAGATGTTTCAGTTCCCCGGGTTGTCCTCCCCGGCCCTATGTGTTCGGGCCGGGGATATCCACACCTCTGTGGATGGGTTCGCCCATTCGGAGACCCCCGGGTCGAAGGATGTGTGCTCCTCGCCGGGGATTATCGCAGCTTGCCGCGTCCTTCATCGGCTCCCTGTGCCAAGGCATCCGCCGTGCGCCCGTGGTATCTTGCGGGACCGCATCGGGCCCGCGGGATATCCACGTGTCGCTAATAAAAATTAATCGATATCATGAATAGCGCTCGTATGTCGCAATTCGGGTATCTCATACCGCGGCACAGTGTCTTCACTGTGCTCGCGATCAGATGCTCCTCACTCATATATAAGTGAATTCTTCTTGTTTGGATCGGATGAATGATTGCTATCATTCTGTCTGATAAATCGCAGAAAAGAATCGAGTCTGGAAGAAATTGATCTTCCATCTCTCTCCTATCGCTATGCGGCTCTCAAGGTACGCGGGTGCGACCCCGGGGACCGGGTGCTGCGGGGACTTACTCCGGGCGACATCCACCGGACGGGCTCCTGCCCTCTATTCGAGTTAAAGTTTGTCTCTCTAGAAGATTTATCTCCCTAGAAAGGAGGTGATCCAGCCGCACCTTCCGGTACGGCTACCTTGTTACGACTTCACCCCCCTCACCCTCCACACCTTCGGCGCCTCCCCCCTTGCGGTTGGGCCGGCGACTTCGGGTGCAGACGACTCGGGTGGTGTGACGGGCGGTGTGTACAAGGCCCGGGAACGCATTCACCGCGGCATGCTGATCCGCGATTACTAGCAACTCCGACTTCATGGGGGCGGGTTGCAGCCCCCAATCCGAACTGGGGCCGGCTTTCCGGGATCCGCTCCCCCTCGCGGGGTGGCATCCCTCTGTACCGGCCATTGTAGCACGTGTGCAGCCCAGGGCATAAGGGGCATGATGACTTGACGTCGTCCCCGCCCTCCTCCGCCTTGACGGCGGCGGTCCCGCGTGGGTTCCCGGCATCACCCGATGGCAACACGCGGCGGGGGTTGCGCTCGTTGCGGGACTTAACCCAACATCTCACGACACGAGCTGACGACAGCCATGCACCACCTGTATGGGCTCCTCTCGGCCACGGGGTCTCCCCCGCTTCACCCATATGTCAAGCCCTGGTAAGGTTCTTCGCGTTGCTTCGAATTAAGCCACATGCTCCGCTGCTTGTGCGGGCCCCCGTCAATTCCTTTGAGTTTTAGCCTTGCGGCCGTACTCCCCAGGCGGGACGCTTAATGCGTTGGCTGCGGCACGGGGGGATCGTCCCCCCACACCTAGCGTCCATCGTTTACGGCTGGGACTACCAGGGTATCTAATCCTGTTCGCTCCCCCAGCTTTCGCGCCTCAGCGTCGGTCTCGGCCCAGAGGGCCGCCTTCGCCACCGGTGTTCCACCCGATATCTGCGCATTCCACCGCTACACCGGGTGTTCCACCCTCCCCTACCGGACCCAAGCCGCGGAGGTTCCGGGGGCTTCGGGGGGTTGAGCCCCCCGCTTCGACCCCCGGCCTGCCGGGCCGCCTACGCGCGCTTTACGCCCAATGAATCCGGATAACGCTCGCCCCCTACGTATTACCGCGGCTGCTGGCACGTAGTTAGCCGGGGCTTCTTCTGCAGGTACAGTCTTGACTCTTCCCTGCTGAAAGCGGTTTACGACCCGAAGGCCTCCGTCCCGCACGCGGCGTCGCTGCGTCAGGGTTCCCCCCATTGCGCAAGATTCCCCACTGCTGCCTCCCGTAGGAGTCTGGGCCGTGTCTCAGTCCCAATCTGGCCGGTCGGTCTCTCAACCCGGCTACCCGTTGTCGGCACGGTGGGCCGTCACCCCGCCGTCTACCTGATGGGCCGCGGAGCCATCCCCTCCCGTCGGGGCTTTAGCCGGGGTGCCATGCGGCACCCCGGGGTATCCGGTATTACCCGTCCTTTCGGGCGGCTATCCCGGGGGAGGGGGCAGGTTCTCCACGTGTTACTCAGCCGTTCGCCACTCGCTTCCCTCCGGAGAGGGGTGCCGTTCGACTTGCATGTGTTAGGCGCGCCGCCAGCGTTCATCCTGAGCCAGGATCGAACTCTCCGTCCAAAATATATGGGCTTCGAGCCCGTCCGGTCCTCTCAGTCATTCGCTGATCGGTTCCGTTCGATTCATATGGTTTTAGTATAGGAAAAGGAATTTCTCGGGGCCGCCTCTCGGCGGCCTTGCGAAAAACAAATCCAAGTTAGACCATTTCAAATGGTTCGATGTCTGCCCGGATGCGACACTTGAAGTGTCCATCCTCGCAGTATCCGGTTCTCAAGGTGCACGCCTGCGCTGGTTCCCGGTTGCACCGGGCCGCGCGGCAAGGAGATATATTGCCAGACCGGAGGGGCGCCGGGGGCGGGAATCGCGCACTCCATATTTTGTTCACAAATGAATATGTCCCTCAGTCGCGTCCCTGAGGTTATAACTGAAGCATTGGCTTCTGATATTGGCGATGACCAGCTGGTTTATAGGTGTTAAGGCATCGGTCATCTCTGGAGCGCCACTTTACTCCAAAAGCATCAGCTATTTGTTTCCCGTCGGTAAAAGGCAGGTTTTGTTCGCCAAGCGTTCTTATATATAGAGAAGTTCGGGTTCGAACCCATGCACCGGCAACAAAAAAGCGATCAACCGGAGTCGATCGCTTTCTGTTCTATGGTGGAGCATCCAAAGGATGTTTCCGAACTCACTTTCTCGCTGCCATTCATGCTGTCGAAGCATCGTTCGACCTCCGCAGTCCCATGTTTTGAGGATCTGCCGTGTTTATCACTGCTATTAATGAGTGTGCGGAAGTGATCCTCATACAGATACGTGCGATCCGCCAGAGAACTGAGAAGCATCTTTCTGCAGCCCTCGTTGTCTATCCTCGCATCTCTCAGGTCTTCCGGAAATTCACAAGCAGTCTTAGGGTCAGTTTGTTTCTGCTTTCAGAGACTTGTTTGAGAGTTATTAAAGACAGTTCAAAACAATAAGTGAGACACCATAAAGCAGAGCAAGATGTGCCGGATAGAAAACGTAGAAGAAGTATTTCAGCTTCAGCCCTCGCTTGCCATTATAAAGATTGATAAGCAGCAACGAAACGACCGCGGCAGCAACATCAGGATTAAATACATTAGCTGTAGCAAACTCAAATCCGCCGCCAACTATATGGCATGACGAAAGGAGCACTACGCATACTGCAGCAAAGAACATCTTGGCCTTGCTGTCGTGGAATAAATAGAATGCAGCCACAAGCAGAATGCCATACACGCCGCCATCTAGTTTAGTGTATTCAGCTGCCAGTGCTATCAAAACAATCAGAGCAAATTCTGCGATGTGCCTCTTCCATTTTGAAAGACTTTGTATCTTTTCCAGAATAATCAAAAAGACCAAGGAAAGCAGGAGCTCACACATAACATTTTGTTGCCGAAGGTCGAATAGTTGCCCGGTTTGAACAAAATCGTATATGGGCTCCGCAATGATTGCGAAGACAAGCATATTTCGCAGGTACTTCTTTATGTCATGAGTATGCAAAAATCCCTCAACTATCAAAAAGCAAAATAAGGGAAATGCAATTCTGCCAAGAACATGAAGCACATCCGAAGCCTCGCTTAGAATCGCCCACTGCTCGTCTGATATCTGATTGTACGATGCGTGAGTCATGATTCCATTGGTCAGGACGATCCTGCTTACATGATCGAGAACCATCGAAATGGCCGCTATTATCTTTAATGTGCTGCCGCTAATTCCGTATCTGTCTGTTTTCATTTCGTTTTCCTTTCTTTGGGTGGGCCGTCAGGGGTTCAGCCTGCTTCGCAGGCGGCCGCTGCGGCGCTTTCGCGCCTTGCGCGCTGCGCTGGCAAACGCTCACGCGTTTACTCAGCTCCGCGCCCCGACGGGTTCGAACCCATGAAAGGGCGACAAAAAAGACGGCCAACCGAAGTTGACCGTCTCAACAATCTTTGGGTGGGCCGTCAGGGGTTCGAACCCTGGACCTTGGGATTAAAAGTCCCCTGCTCTGCCAGCTGAGCTAACGGCCCGCGGGTGGCATTGTACCACGGTCTGGGACTATTCCCAACTCCATTGGCCGTTCTGGAAAATCACAACTTCACGTCCATCAGGCGTAATGCCCGTAATATCGATGTCGTCCGTGCCGATCATAAAATCGACGTGCGTGCTCGAGACGTTAACGCCATGCTCCAGGAGCTCCTCCTTGGACATGTCATACCCACCCTCGATGCATTCGGGAAAACCTACACCTAGCGCGAGATGGCAGCTAGCGTTCTCGTCATAGAGCGTATCGTAGAACAGAACACCACTTTCGCGGATCGGCGTGTTCTTGGAAATGAGCGCGACCTCTCCCAGGTGAGCAGCGCCCTCGTCAGTATCGATGATACTTGCGAGCGTTGCCTTGCCCACGCGGGCGTCGTAGTCCACCACGCGGCCGCCCTCGAACTTAATCCAAAAATCTTCGACCTTATTGCCGTGATGGATGAGCGGCATGGCCGAGTACACGATACCGTCGGCGCGCATGCGATCGGGCGAAGTGAAGACTTCCTCGGTGGGAATGTTGGGGAAGAAGGGGTGCCCATCGGGCGTCTTGCCCTTGCCGCCGGCCCACTCGTGACCTTTCGTCATGCCAATCGTCAGATCGGTTCCATTTGCCGCGTTGTAATGCAGGTAGTCGAAACGATTGTCGTTCAGGAAACGCAGGTTCTTTTCGAATGCGGCGTCATGGAGTTCCCAGTCGCTCTCTGGGTCCTGGCCATCGGCGCGCGCGGTGTGCAGAATCGCATTCCACAGCTTATAGATTGCAACCTCATCGGCGTCTCCCGGGAACACCTCGTGCGCCCAAGCCACGACCGGAGCGCCGGCGATGCACCACGGATTGATGTTGTAATCCAGTCCACGGCGGAAAACTTTGCACTGCGTATTCCTCGCCTTTGATGCCGCGGCCGGCTTGGCTGGATCGATGCCCTTGAGGGCCGCAGGATCCGCACCCTCGATAAAGACAAAGCAGGCACCATCCTGGGCCAAGGAATCCAGCTGCATGCGCTTCCACTCGGACGTCTGCTCAAAATAGCTTTTCTCGACATGCTCGTACGTGAGCCTCGTCACGGCATCATCGGCCCAGATGACCGTCACGTGGCCGGCGCCGGCAGCATAGGCCTCCGCGACCACCACGCGCGCAAACGGCGCGCACTCGACCGGAGACTGAACGACGACTTCCTGGCCGGGTTTAACGTTTACGCCCTTGCGGACAACCAGGCGCGCATAGTTTTTAATCTTGGGCTCCAGGGACTTCATACCCTCCAGGGCCTCTTCGACCGTCAGGGCAGCTCGAATCATGTGCCACTCCATCTATCTATAGAACAGTAAAAAGGCGCGCCGCAAAAACGACGCGCCTTATATCTTAGCGATAAGTATGTATGCAAACGCTACTTCTTCTTGGAGTCCTTCTTGTCCTCCTCGGCAGCCGCGCGCTCAATAAGAGCGTTGAGCTTGTTCTCGGACATGCCCTCGGCCTGCGCGCGGTACATGTTGCGCAAGGGACGAATACGAGCGAAGTCATAGATAAAGTCGCCCAAAATGATGACGTAGGACAAAACAATGCCGACCATCTGGACAGGGCTGGACACCATGCCAGCGGGAGCGAAGTACAGCGAGGCCCAAATTGCCACGACGAGCACCATGCCAATGGCGAGCACAATCCACCAGATGCGACGGCGCTTGGTGTAGTCCTCGTCCTGCTTGAGGAGAATATTCGACACCGTATAGATGCGGTCCTCCTTGGCGCGCTGCTTAGCCTTGCGGGCGCGCTTCTCCTCTTTAGAGAGGCCCTCGAGGTTCTCGCCCTTCTCGAGCTCTTTGCGGCGTGCCTTAGACGAAGCCGGCACGACGCGAACGGAGCTCGCTGCTTGGCGGGCGGGCTTAGCAGATGCGGCAGACTTGCGCGCAACCCCGGTAACTTCGTGGGATTGCGTGCGCTTGTTCGTGGCGCTACGGGTACTCACTTATGCGTTCTCCTTCATGCTTGTGAACTGGGAGCCCGTGATGATCTGGAAGGCCTCGCGATAGCGCTCGGACGTGCCATCGATGACCTCGGCGGGCAGGTGCGGGGTCTCCCCCGTCATATCCCAGTTGGCCTTGAGCCAATTGCGGACGAATTGCTTGTCGTAGCTAGGCTGGATCTTGCCCTCCTCGTAGCTGGCAGCAGGCCAGAAACGGCTGGAGTCGGGCGTGAGACACTCGTCGATCAGCGTGACCTTGCCATCAATAACACCAAACTCGAACTTGGTGTCGGCAATGATGATGCCACGGGTCGCGGCGTACTCGGCGGCAGCCTTGTAGATCTTGAGGGAAAGGTCGCGAATCTGCGTGGCGATGTCCTCGCCCACGATCTCGCAGCAACGCTCGAACGAGATGTTCTCGTCGTGGTCACCGATCTCGGCCTTCGTGGACGGCGTGAACAGCGGCTCAGGAAGCTTGGAAGCCTCGGTCAGGCCCTCAGGCAGCTGGATGCCGCAGACGGTGCCGTTCTCGTCGTAGGTCTTCTTGCCCGAACCGGTCAGATAGCCGCGGACGATGCACTCGATAGGAATCGTCTGGGCCTTCTTAACCAGCATGGCGCGGCCAGCGAGGTAGTCACGATACTCAGCAAACTCCTCGGGGAAATCCGCCGGGTCGATGGAAACGAGATGGTTGGGGACGATGTCGGCAAACTTATCGAACCAGAATGCCGAGATGCGATTGAGCACCTCTCCCTTAAACGGAATCTCGTCGGGAAGAATGAAGTCGAACGCAGAAATGCGGTCGGTGGCGACCATCAGCAGGTTTTCACCGGCATCGTAAATATCACGAACCTTGCCACGGGAATCCGGACGACGCTCCATCGTTGTCACGTGAGTCACTCCTTACCTAAATACGACAGAAATGCGGGTTCTTTCCCGCATGTTTTCGCAAACTCGGAGCGGCAGGGACGCGGCCCCTCCTTCACCGAATAGCGAAAAGCTAGTGCTCCATTGTAGTAGATGCCGCGTCCGCCGTGTGCTCGCGGGGCAGATGAATTGTAAAAGTCGTACCCTTTCCAAGCTCCGACTCCACGGATATGTAGCCATGGTGACGCTCGACGATCTGCTTGGTCACGGCGAGGCCGACGCCCAGGCCGCCAGCTTCGCGGGCGCGGCTGGCATCGGCGCGCCAAAACCGCCCGAAGATGCGCGACAAATCGTCCTTGGCAATACCGATGCCGGTATCAGAAACGGCAATGCTGACGTGCCTGCGGTCACTGAGCACCGACACCACGACCCAACCGCCCTCGGGGGTGTAGCGCATGGCGTTGCTCATGAGGTTGATAACACATTGCGTGATCATGTCGGGATCGGCCTCGACGACATCGTCGTGACCCTGGGTCTCGTCCGCAAAACGCAGGCGCAGATCGCGGTCGACAAACAGGCGCTCCTGGGCATTAACGATGGAACGCACGAAAGGAACCATGTCCACCGGCTCAAGGTTGAGCGGAGCCGTGCTGTTTTCCATGCGCGACAGGTCGAGCATCTGCTGCACCAGACGAGCCAGGCGACGCGTCTCGGAAGCAACGGTTTCCAAATGCTCATCGTCGGTGGGATACACGCCATCCTGCATGGCCTCGACCGTTGCGAGCATGGCCATAAGCGGCGTGCGAAGCTCGTGTGCAACGTCTGAGGTCAGGCGCTTCTCGTGTTTCATATCCTTCTCGAGCGAAGTGGCCATCTCATCGAAGGTCTCACCCAGCTGATCGATCTCGTCATCACCGCGCAGTCCCGTGCGAGCCGACAGGTCGCCGTCACGGATTTGCTTTGCGGTACTGGTGATGCGATGAATCGGCTTGGTGAGCATGCGCGACACGAGCGATCCGATAACGACCGAAATGCAGATTGCAACAACCGCGGCGAGGGCCATGGCGTTAAAGGTCTTCTCCCTAAACGCAGAGTCCGCCTTGGTGAGCAGAGCGTCGGAGCCGATGGCCCACAGCTTTACCTGTCCGACATGCTCGCCGGAAGACGTTACAATCTCGACGTTAGCAACGCTATCGGAGTCGGTTGGAGCAGACGAGACCGGGCTATGCGATGCCCTCTTGCCGCTCGTGTCGTCGGTCGTAGCTTGGTTTTCGCGTACATCGGCGGTGGCGCTTGCCGAGGGCCAGGAATCGTCATAAACGATCACGCCCTTTTTATTGACGACCTGCATGCCCAGATCGTCGGAAACCAAACTCGACGTTGCGACCGTGCGCAGTTCTCCCGCGGTCCAAGAGCCGTTTTCCTCATATGAGGTTGCCAACTTCTCGGCAGCGGAATTTGCGATTTCGACGATATTGGAGCGTGTGTAATCCGAAAAGACCGTGCCCCACACAACAGAGACAACGCCCACCAGCACCAATACCGTCATGAGCGATGTCAGAGCAAAAGCAAGTGCCATGCGCGAGGGATAGCTCATCGTTGGCCGTGAATCGGAACGAGGCGTGTTCCAACTAGCCTTGGAACCCGCCTCGCTCTCCTGCTTGTGCTTTTGTCCGATTTCAAAGCGCGCAGGTGTCATATGTGATTTCCCTATTTCTCGTCCGACTTATCGGTCTTGGCCGGAGCCTCGAAGCGATAGCCGACACCATGGACGGTGTAGAGCCACTTGGGCTTCTTGGGATCATCGCCCAGCTTGGCGCGAAGATTCTTCACGTGGCTATCGATGGTGCGCTCATAGCCCTCAAAGTCATACCCGAGCACTTTCTCGACCAGCTCCATGCGGTTATACACACGGCCGGGATGGCGGGCAAGCGTGGTGAGCAGCTTGAACTCGGAAGCCGTCAGATCGACTTCCTTGCCCTCGACCAAGATCTTGTGGCCCGAGATATCGATGACCAGATCGCCGAAGTCGAGCACCTCGACGGCGGGCTCGTCGGCCTGATGGGCACGGCGGAACAGAGCACGAACGCGGGCGACGAGCTCGCGCGGCGAGAACGGCTTAATCAGATAGTCGTCGGCGCCGAGCTCAAGACCGATAATACGGTCCTCGATCTCGCCCTTAGCCGTCAGCATGATGATGGGGACATCCGAGGTATCGCGAATGGTGCGGCAAACGCGCTCGCCGGGAATCTTGGGGAGCATAAGGTCGAGCACGACCAGGTCGAACTGATGCTTCTCGAACTCCTCGATCGCGGACTGACCGTCGCCGACGCCCACAACCCAGTAGCCTTCGCGCTCGAGATAGGCAGCGACGGCGTCACGGATTGCCTTCTCATCCTCGACCAGCAGAATCTTTTTTGCATCTGAAGCCATAACACGGCCCCCCTGTCTCAATTAGCTAAGAACAAGCCCATTTTAACGCACCTGAGCCCGCCGGATGCCGCTATGACGCGGCAGCTCGGCGGGCGGTACTCACAATTACAACGCGTTTATTCCCCTGTTGGCGCCTTTTTAACCCCTCTAAGCTTAAAGAGAGAATAGGCGTGCAGTGACCGTCTCTGGTATACCCTGGCTGTTGCGCACCGTGGCGTACGTAAGGAATGAGTCCGATTTTCCCGCCGTAGCTGGATAATCGCCATACTCCAAAGCGCGGTCGGGCGACAGCAGCGAGCCATAGGTCTTGGCAGAGGTGTCGATCAGGAAATGCGACGCCTGTACCTTAACAAGGTATTTATTCTTCTTGCCAGCCGCACATGCAAGCGGCTCGCGGGACAGGAAGAGATACGGCCCTCCCTCATTACCGATATACGTGCCCATGTTGCCCAGGCTGCCCACGCCACTATAGGTCGCCTCGATAGAAAACACGAAGGTATCGCCCATATATACGGCCTCGAAAGGCGAGACTGACGAGGGAAGGACTAGCTGGGCACGCTTGGTGTTGTTGCCGTCGGTCAGATCGATTGCCGTTATGCCGTAGTAGACGCCCTCGTCGTTGCGGACACGCGGCGAGATGGTCAAAATGCCGTCGCTCGCGCGCGGGGCCGATGCAAAGCGGCCCGTCGATTTCCAAATTGTCTCGGCCTTGGATTCATCAAGCGAGCGACGATAGCAAAACGAATCACTACTCGTTTTATTGCCGCCTGCCGAAGGCATTTTATACCAGATGACTGATGACCCGAACGCCGTAAACAGGGGCGGATCATAGTCCTTGCCACCTCGATCGAGCTCAACCACGTCGCCAGAGAGCGAAGCGCCCGACAGATTTTGAGCGTAGAGCTTCCACGATGAATTGGCAAAGTTCATCTCAACCCACGCGAATACGCCGTCGCCGGCACGGACATCGTAGAATGCGTATCCCGTGCCCTCGATAGGATCCTCGATTAATGTGGTAAGCGAGCCATCGCCCAGGTTGAGCACGCCGAGTGTGTTGGCGTGCAGTGCCGATGCGGGCGCCATCATCGCCGCGGCGTAATCGCCGTCGCAGTAGTACAGCAGCGTACCCAGAGGCAGCGTCCACGATGACGCCGGCTCAAGATCGATGTCGACAGCCTCATACTCATCCGTAATCGAGATGATTTTGGAATCGTCCTTGATAACCTGCGGCTCGCCGGCGGCATCATCGCTGGTACCCGTTTTTTTCGAGCATCCGGCAAGCACCGTGGCAGCGCCCGCGGCAGCCCCACCGAGTACAAAGCCGCGACGCGATATTCCGTTCTTGATGTGATCGGCGATACCCATTAGGCGATCTCGGCGCGAGCGGCCTCGATAGCGCGCGTAAGCTGGTCGGCGCAGGAGGTCTTTTTCATACCGCAGGTATTACCGGCGAGAACCTCGATTACGCGATCGGCAGGAGCGCCCTCGACCAGCTTGGAGATTGCCTTGAGATTGCCGTCGCAGCCGCCGGTAAACTCAACGCCCACCACCTTGTTGCCGTCATCGGAAAGGTCAAGGTGAATATTGCGAGCACACACGCCCTGAGGCTTGTAATCAAACGAAATCATGCGATCCCCTCTCAGAATGTTATTCGAGACGACTATTATCCCCGTCTTTCCCTAAATGCAACGAGGCGCTTTGCCGGCAACACACATTACCAGCAAAGCGCCCTAAAAAGCTAACGTTATGCCCGAACCTACTCGAAGCTCAGCTGCTCCAGACGATCAAAGACCGTGTCGATACGGGTGAGGAAGTCCCATGGATCAAAGATCTCGTCGAGCTTCTCCTGACTGACGGTGCAGCGCGGGTCGGCCTCGAGACGCTCCTTAAAGGTGGGGCCGGAGACACAATCCTGCACCTCGTGCCAGGTTGCCATGGCGTTCTCCTGCACAATGGCGTACGCGTCCTCGCGGGTGATGCCCGTGTCGACGAGGGCGAGCAGTACCTTGGAAGAGAAGATGAGGCCGCGGGTCTTATTGAGGTTGGCCATCATGCGGGCGGGATACAGCTGCAGGCCGTCGATAACGCGGATGAGGCACTGGAACATGTGGTCGAGGGCGATGAAGCTGTCGGCCTGGGCGACGCGCTCGGCAGAGGAGTGCGAAATGTCACGCTCGTGCCACAGGGCGACGTTATCGAAGGCAACCTGGGCGTTGGACTTCACGACGCGCGACAGACCGCAGACTTTCTCCATGGTGATGGGGTTGCGCTTGTGCGGCATGGCTGAGCTGCCCTTTTGGCCCTTACGGAACGGCTCCTCGGCCTCGAGCGTATCGGTCTTCTGTAGATTGCGAACCTCGGTAGCGATGCGCTCACAGGTGGCCGCTGTAGTGGCAAGCACGCCGGCAAGGTAGGCATGGTGATCGCGGCTGATGACCTGCGTGGACAGGGGATCGTGGACCAGGCCCAGGTGCTCGCAGACGTACTCCTCGACAAACGGCTCGATGGAGCTGTACGTGCCGACAGCGCCCGAGATAGCACCGAAGGCAACATTCTTGCGGGCGTCCTCAAGACGATCCAGATCGCGCTTGAGCTCCCAGGCCCAAGAGCCAAACTTCATGCCGAAGGTCATCGGCTCGGCATGGATGCCATGAGTACGGCCGGCGCAGAGCGTGTTGCGCTCCTCAAAGGCGCGACGCTTGCAAATCTCGCCGAGCTTCTTGACGTCCTCGATGATCAGGTCGCAGGCCTGGGTGAGCTGGTAGCACAGGGCCGTGTCGCCCAGATCCGAGCTGGTCATGCCATAGTGAACCCAGCGGCTGGGCTTGGGGTCGCCCTCGGGAACATCGGCATCGATGTATTCCTTCATGTTGGTCAGGAAGGCAATGACGTCGTGGCGCGTGACTTCCTCGATCTCATCGACCTTCGCCTTCTCAAAGTTGGCATGGTCGCGGATCCACTGGGCCTCGTCTTTGGAAATACCGATCTTGCCGAGCTCCGCCTGGGCCTCGCAGGCCAGAACCTCGATTTCCTGCCAAATGGCGTACTTGTTCTCGAGGGAGAAGATGTGTCCCATCTCCGGGCGGGTATAGCGATCGATCATAGCGGCTCCTTTTTGGTTATTGGCACGTTGGTCGTAACCCAACCATTGTACCGTGCGCAGGTGCAAGTATGGGCAGTAGGCATTAACCTAACATTTTGGAATTGGAGCGGGCATGGGGACGTCTGCGCATTTGCTTCACAAATACGCACCGGCTGCGGTCGATATCCTCGGATTCACGGAGACGATGGGGAAGACTTTGTTGAATTGGCCGTCCCCATGTCTCCCGCACTCGATGGAGCGGGCAACGGGACATCCGCGTATTTGCTTCGCAAATCCGCACCGGCTTCAGGCGCCTGTCGGCGCCTTCGCCTGCTCGCTACAAACGCTTCGCGTTTGCTTTACGCTCGCACCCTGTCGGGTTCGAGTCCCGGCGCTTTATTGAAAAAAGCACGGCACCGTAATGGTGCCGTGCTTGTGCTTCTAGCTGGAGCGGGCAACGGGACTCGAACCCGCGAGTGTCAGCTTGGGAAGCTGATGCCTTACCACTTGGCGATGCCCGCATATGTGGGGGATAGTATAACGCGGTTGTCTTGTTCGATACAAGGGTGGCGATGCTTGTTTTAGCTATGGAGATTCGTTTGAAAATCGCGTCAATTGTGGAGATGAGGACCTTTGACCTCCTGTTCTCCTTATCTTCTACCTGCGCTTTTGCTTGATTGTTGTATTTGAGCTCAATTTGTCAGGAATTGGGCAAGCTTTTGGTCAGGCTCCGGTACTTACCCGCATGAACCTCGGGGGTAGCCTCATCCTACGCGTCGCAGCCTCCCCGTGCGGCGCACGAGGGATAAGGAGCAGCCATGTCCAACGCACCCACGCACTCTGTCCACAGCGCAATCGCAACAGGTCCGCTGCTCCTGCTCCTCTTCCTGCTTTTCGGCTGCCTGGCACCGGGAGCCGCATTTGCCGTCGATGGCCACGACCAGCTCGGCTTCCGCACTATTAGCGATGATTGTGGACCCTTCTTCATCGGCAAGTATGAAGCTCAAGACACCTCGATTGCCTACTGCATGAACCAGGAGCGCCCCGGCCCCACCAAACCGGGCGGCCCATGGCTCAACTTTGATCAAGGCTGGGTGTGGCTCGACGACGAGTTCGCGGCAATCGTTTGTCACGGATATCCCACCACCACGTCGTTTGGCGGTTACCATCTTTCACCCGATCGCGCCCGCGCCGCCACCCAGCTTGCCGTATGGATGCTCAACGGCACTACCCATGTCGACGGCACCTACTCCTACACGACCGCTCAGGGTAAAACCAAGAGCGGACACTTTACCGCCGACAATGAAGTCGTGGCGGCTGCGCGGTGGCTCCACGACAGCGCAAAATCAGGAGGCATCAAAGCCGCTCCGCACCGCGCGCGACGCTATCTAGGGGCCGTATCGGGCGGCAGCAAACGTCAAGACATGCTCTATGTACTGCCGGCGGTCTCTGTTTCCTTCCAAAAGCAGTCTGCGAACACCGTTATTACCAGCGGAAACAATACCTATCAGTTTACCGGGGCAACATTCGATATTTTTGAGAGCGCCAGCGGCGCGCGTGTCGGCACCATCAAGATGGACAGCAACGGTCGAGCGCAAGCAACACTTCTGCCCAACACGGCATACTACCTAGTTGAAACGAAGGAGCCGGCCGGCTATGTCCCCCGCCACGATCGCATCGCCTTTACCACGGGGAATGACGGCGGGCGGGTCGCCATTGATGAACAGCCCGGCACCATCAACCTGCGTATCGTAAAACTCGATGCCGCGACGAATGCCGGCCCCAGGTGGGATCTTCACTCGCAGGAGCAGAGTTCACGTGTGTGTCGCAATCAACCCCTGGATGGGCGCAAATCCTCACGACCGACGAAAGCGGTCAGGCCACCCTCGCCGATGTCCCCTTAGGAACCTTTACCATCTACGAATCAAAAGCCCCCGAGGGCTACCTGCCATCCAACGACAGCTGGACCTATACCGTTGGAGCCGACCAGCTCGGCGATTCAGGCGTGGTCGAGATCGAATCTCGCATTTCCGATATCCCCATTGCGTTTGACCTTGAGATTTCCAAATTCAAGGATTACGGCAATAGCGACCAATCCGGCCTGGAGCAGCCGGCGGGTGGTGTTGTCTTTGAGGTTGTCAGCAACAGCTCTCAGCAGGTTGTTGGCACACTGACCACAAACATCTATGGCTTTGCCTCCACCAAAGATCAGCCCGAAGCATGGTTCGGCACAGGCAAGCGACCCGCCGGTGTCCACGGAGCTGTCCCATACGACCGTGCCGGCTACACGATTCGCGAGGTTCCGGAAACCGTCCCCGAGGGTTTTAAACGTGCAGGGGAATGGACCGTCGGGGCCAATCAGATTTCCGACGGGGCCGAGCTTCAATATATTGTGGACAACCACGCGCTGTCGACGCATCTCCAGATTGTAAAACGCGATGCCCAAACAGGCGCTTCTGTTCCACTAGCCGGATTCACCTTCCAACTCCTCGACAGCAATCATGAACCTGTCTCACAAACTTGCTGGTATCCAGCACATAACGTAATGGACACCTTTACGACTGACGCGACCGGCACCGTCACACTGCCCGAATCGCTCATGCCGGGCACCTATTATGTACGCGAAACCTCGGCCAAAGAGCCCTATCTTGTCGGCGAAGAGATCGAGGTAAACATACCCGCCGACATGAACCTAACGCCCGTTGCAATCGCCTCGTATTATGACCACGCCGCGACCGGAAACATCAGGATCGTTAAAACCGATGCCATAGACGGCAGCAGCCTCGCGGGCGCCGTCTTTGAGATCCGTGCCTCGGGTGATATCGTGCGCCCCGACGGTAGCATTGCCGCGCTCGACGGTGAGACCGTCGCGACCGTCACGACGGATGAAACTGGAGAAGCACGCGCGGACAACCTCCCACTGGGATCTGGCACCGCACGCTACGAGGTTGTCGAGACTCAAGCGCCGGCAGGCTTCTTGCTCGATCAGACAACCCATATTGTCGACCTTACTTATGCCGACCAGAAAACACCCGTTGTAGAAGCACGGCTTAACGTATCCGACGATTACACCAAGGTTGATATCTCCAAGGTCGATGCAAGCGGTGAGCAGGAAGTGGAAGGCGCACAGCTCACCTTATATGGTCCCGATAAAACCGAAATAGACTCCTGGACCTCATCCGACAAGCCGCACCGCGTCGAACATCTTGCACCCGGCACCTACTCGTTGCGCGAAATGATGTCTCCGCGGACCTATGACCTTGCCGAGGAGATAACGTTTGAAATAAAGGATACGGGAGAAGTCCAATCCGTCGCGATGAAGGATGCGCCCATCGAGATCAAGGGGCAGGTCGACAAGCGTCAGGAACTTGTCCAACCTATCGAAAAGGGCCTGTTGGCTAACGGCGATGGTAAAAACCGCGCCACGACGCAAACCAATAGTGATGGGCTTTTCTCCTATACCATCGACGCTCGAAACGATTCAGCTACCTGGGTTGATGAGTTCACAATTACCGATGATCTTGAGTGTGCCGAGGACGATACAGCGAGATTCGTCTCAATCGAAACCCCCGTCGCCATCGGCGACCTCAACGGTCTGTGCAACGTGTGGTATCGCACGACGCCGTTGGACTCGACAGACGTCGATGAGCCGGCAAACGCGACACTTGACGATGGGCACGAAAATCCTTGGCTTGAGTCCGACGAAGTAAAAGAGAGCCTGGGTGAGGACTGTCGCCTCGTCGATTACGACGGTTGGCACCTCTGGAAGGCGGATATCTCGACCACGGAATCCACCACACTCGAGGTGGAAGAGCTCGACCTTGCATCCAATACCGTCGTAACAGGCATTCGAATTGAATACGGTGCGGTAGCCGCCGACTTTACGACTCGAAGCGATGCGGATTCTTGGACCCGCGATGATCTCAAAGATGAGCACGACGACCTTGACGATGCCAAAGCAATCCTTGGCACAGACGCTCGGGGCGCAATCGTGCACATGCAGGCGACGTCGGCTTATACGCCCCAAACCGCACTCACCAACAGCGCACGCGTCGATCTTTGCCGCAACGGCGGCGGCGATGAACTTGAGTCACATGACGAGGACAGCGTCATTCAACGCTGTACCCTACCGCAGGACCTGCCGGCAACAGGACCAGTTCCCATCGCCGCCTGCATCACCGCGCTCCTGACCTCGGGTGCCGCAGCCCTATGGTTCGCTCGCCTTAGGTCGATCCCAAAGAAGCACTAGCGCAATGAAAAAGCGGGCGCGCCAGTCCCCCGGCTCGCCCGCTTTCAATCATTTAAATCGTCGTATCTACTCTGCAGACGAAGATCCACCATCAACGATTGCCTGCTCGGACTCAGGAATCCCATCGGCACCCGTACTCTGTTCTTGCTCCACCTCTTCGCTGATTGCGGAGGCGGGGGTCGAGCCCTTTGCACCCACGATGTAGGCAGCCCCAAATCCTAACGCAATGGCAATCAAGGTCAAAATCACGTAGACAGGCCAATGGCGCTTAATATACGAAAACACGTTGACTCCTTAGAGCTCCGTCTACGAACGGCGGATAACCTCGGTCACGACCTCGGATACCGTAGCAATGTTCGTCGGGTTGACATTGTGGGGCAGGTCGTCCTCGGTACGAGCGCAAGCCAGACGCGTGCCGTCCACGCCGGCGATGGTAAGGGCTCTGCGGCTCGCCTCGAGCGCAGCATAGGCATCGGTCTTGGCATAGGGCATCTCGAGCGCGCCACAATCGACATGGAACGACTTGCAGACCTTGCTGACCAGGTTCATGATGCGGCGATCGCCCTTGAGCAGTTGTTGTTCGCCCTCGACCGTCACCACCGAAAGCCTACCGGCGCCGACGGATTCAAGATTGATAAAGAATACGCCGCGGAGCTTATCGCGATGCGAAGCCAAGAAGGCCTTCATACCGGCGCCATCACAATCCGAGGCGCCCGTTGCCACAAACCAGATATCGTGACCGAGCAGCTCATCATCGCCCATAGAGGCGACAGCCGAGAGCATATCTTCGGAAGAAGCGCCATCGGAAGACGTAGCGCCGCCCTTCCAGCCATCGTTATCGTCCTCGAAGTTATCCCACGAACCGATACCGCGACCGGACTTCTTGGCATCGTAATCGTCTTCGACGCCCAGCCAATCACTCATGCTGTCCTGTTCGTTTTTCTTTTTTCGACCGAACAGGCCGCCCAGGCCGCGCTTGCGAGACTTGGGTGCCGCCGGGGCGGGAGCCGAAATGGTCTCGATCGGCTGAGCGCCCGACGCAACGGGCATAGGAGGCGCAACGGGTGCCGATGTGGGTTCGGGACCCTGAGCGGTAGCAAAGGGGTCGTTGGCCTGTGCGGAGGGGTCGGGAAGGTCGAACAGCGACGTGCGAGACGCAACGTTTGCCTGCTTCATCGACGGCAGCGACGGATCGGGGACCGAAGCCAACGGAGACGAGGAAGGTGCAGGCGACGGAGCCGACGCCGGATCGGGAACATTCATCTGCGGACGCGGCGATGCCTGGGAGGAAATCTGGGCCATAAGGGAATCGACCGTTTCGTCCTGGGTGGGAGCAACATTGGCAACCGTGGCACCGGAACCACTCGGGGTCGGCATGGTGAAAATCTGCGTGGAGTAAGGCCTCGACTCATCCGTCTCGGGAGTCTCGGAAACCGCAGGCACTTCCTCCTGCTCGACCTCGGTCGAATCATCTTGCTCGGCTGTCGCGTATTGCTCTTCGTCAGAGTTGGCCTCGACGGACTCGTCCTCGGTCGCATCCTGAATTTCGGCAGCATCAATGGGCTCGCCATCGCCCGCCGCGTCGCCCTGCTCATCGGAAACAGGAAGGGGCTCGGCAATTGCGGTGCCTTGCTTTTCAAACGTTATCGTGGAATCGAACTGCGCGGCATCAAACGACATGGTGCTATCGACGTGCTGCTGAGCCTCGAAAGACGTTGTTGCCTCAACAACATCCGCTGACGTCGGTTGCTGGGACTCAAAGGACGTCGTAGCTTCGGCAGCGTCGACGGGCCCGGACTGCATAGCCTCGTTCTGCTCAAACTCTTGCGCCGCGCGCTCACGTGCCGCCTCGGCTGCCTGCTGCTGAGCGATAGCCTCCTGCTCGGCAGCCTCGCGTGCGGCAGCGCGCTTCTCCTCGAAATCGTCGACAAATTTCCTGCCCTTTGCAAGCGCACCCTTAAAGAAGCTGGAAGCGCTGGCGCCAATCGAAGAGAACGCGGATGCAATATCGGCATGGGGCGTTGCCGCGGGAATCTCGGCAGAGAAATCAGTATCGCTCTCGTAAGACACGCGCCTCGGCTGTTCAACGTAATCGTCGTCAGACTCGTCCGCAACGTCTTGCGCCGGCGCGGCGGGAGCCAAAATGTCCAATCCTGCCGCGGGATCGATCGCAGACACCGCCTCGGGCTCGGCAACGGCAGCGGTAACCGCGGCAGACTCATCATCCGCAGTGACAACGGGCGCAGGCTCGGGCTCAAACATCGGCTCCTCGCCCTCCTCGTAATCGAGCGTGCAGGACTCGGGAAGCATTCCGAGCGCACGGATGGCATCCGAACCAAAGCGGATGTTGCCGGCGGCGTTGCGATAGAGCTTGGGCTCGGCCGCGGCAGGCTCCTCCGCCGGCTCAGCAGCGGGAACCTCGTCATTGAACTCTTCGGCCTGGACAGCCTGATTCTGATCCTCGGGCACGATGGCGCCAATCAGCGTCTCGTCGGCAGACGCACCCTCAAAGCCCTCGATCTGCTCGTCAAAAGCCTCGCCCTGTTCGGGCTCGGTTTGAGCGTCGGGAGCAATCGGCTGACCGAACTCGTCCTCGGCGTAGGTAGGCTCTTCATACTCGATGGTGTTGCCGTAGTCGTTTTGCTGCTGGGCCGCGGCATACTCCGCCGCTGCGCGCGCCATTTCCTCGGCACGACGCTTTTGCTCCCCAAAATAGGTATCGAACGGAACATCGTCGGGAAACTCGTTTTCGCCCTGGAAGGGAGCAACGTTGTCCATAACGCCGAGCATAGCGGCGACAGAAGACTTGTTGCACACCGCGCCGGACGTATAGGGAAGAATGTGGCGGTTAGAGATGATGTTTGCCGCGTTGGCAAGTGCAACGAGGGAAGCGAGGATCGCGACAATCCACAGCAGAACCTTGAGCGCGCCGGGGAGCGGCAGGATACGCAGGATAGCAACGGCAGCAGGGGCAACCGTGGCAACGGGCAACAGCTTGGCGATGAGCGCACGATACGAAGCATAAGGCTCGCGGGCAAGCAGCTCAGCGCGGGGAGAGTCGTAGTGTGCGACAACGACCACCGGGCGGTTGCGCGGAGACGCAAGCGGGCCCGAGGCCTTGTGGTAGGCGATGACATTTTGGCTCACGCCCGTCTTGCCCAGGCGCGAAACCACGGGGTGGCCCGTGCGCTCGAGCACGTAAAGAACGGCGCCGACAACGGCCAGCAAGGTGCCGACCAAGCCGATACCGCCGCCGATGCCCATCAGCAGGGCGCCGGCAAACGCAAGAATACCGGTAACGGCAAATGCCAACCTACTGGGCGCCGGGGCATTGAACTCCTGAACCTCGGGATCAAAGCCGTGGTTGCGGAAGATCTGAGCGATATCCTCGGCAGCCAAGCGCTCTTCTTCGCTGCATGCCGGCGTAATGCCGGTGTTCTGCAGCAGGTGGTTAATATAGTTCTGGGTGTTCGCCATGTGCGCTCCACATCCATAATCCGACAAATAGGCCCAATGCATGCACATTAGAACCGTATATAGTCGAAAGTATACCCCGAGCGAGCGCAAACGACCGAAATCGGGCCATCTTAACGCCCCGAGCGGACAAGGATATAGCCTAATCTCCATATCGGACTAAAATCATGGCAGCAAACCACCTTCTCATGCGAGGACTCTATGACGGCAAGCGACGCGACCGCGACAATTAAAAAGGGAAGTTCGGAGCCCGGTTTCGATAAAACGGCTCAGCGCATCCTCAATCTTTTCTTTGTGCTCAACAGCTCCCCCGAACCGCTGACGACCGAGCAGATCGTCTTGGATTCCGACCTGGGATATGGCTCCGGCAACATCGACTCGGATAAGCGCAAGTTTCGGCGCGATCGTGACAAACTGCTCGAGCGTGGCATCTTAATCAAGGAGGTTCGCCCCGCCGGTGCGCAGGAGACCGAGGAAAGCTCGTGGACAATCGACCGCGAGCACACCTTTGCAGCAGGCGGCCTCATCACCGCAGACGACGCCGACATCCTACTCAACGCCATCGACCAGACGCTAGCGGCCGGCTCTTCCACCTTTGCCGCGCCGCTTGCCGATATTCGCTCCAAAATTGCCTACCTCACCGGCATGTCGGCGGTGGACGAAGCACCGATCCGCCGCTCTCCCACCGTCGATGCGGTATGGAGCGCCTTTGCCGAGCGATGCGCGCTGCGATTTTTATATCAGAACGGACGCGGCGAGCAGAAAGAACGTACCGCCTGCGTCTACGGCATGTTCGAGCGCGAGGGCGTGGCGTACTTCTGCGGCCTCGACAATGTCACCGACGACATCAGGACATTCCGCTGCGACCGTATCGTTCGCGCTTGGCGTCCTTCGAAGGCCTACGCCATCCCTGCAGACTTCAATCTCAACGACTATCTGTTCTTTGAATTCGATTTTGCCGACCGACCGCCCGTTGCAGCTACGTTCTCGTTCGCCCCTCAGACGCAGATCGATATGATCAACGGTCTCACGCGCGGGCGCGGCGAGCTCGCACACACCGATTTGGGATGGACCTGGACCGTTGACGTGCGTGACCTTGAAGCCGCCGCCTCATTTTGCATGGCCCACGCCATGGACGGCATGAGGCCCATGGCCCCCAAATCGCTCAAGCAGGCGTGGAACCACCTCATAGAAAGGACGGTGCACGAGCATGCCCGTGCGTAAACTCACCAGCGAGCAGAGGCTCTCGCGCGCCATCGACATCATGGAGGCCCTCTACGCCGCCGGCGAGAACGGCATGACTCGAACCGAGATTTGCAGTCGCTTTAACATCACGGGGGTGTCGCTCGACGAGATTCTCGAGATCGTCTCGACGCTCGCGGACCGAGAATCGGGCGCGCGCATCATCTGCGAATGCCACGGCGAGCGTGTGGTCCTCACCGGTGACGCCGGGCGTGTGCTACCGCTGCGCCTGAGTGCCGCCGAGGGCGCTGTGCTCAACCATGAACTTGAATCGTTGGGGATCGAACCGCAGACGGCGGCTCGGATTCGATCTGCTCTTCTACCCGAAGAGCTCGGCTATAACCAGCGCGTCTTTGACACCGTCAACCGCGGGTCGCACTGGCAGCAGCTGAGCTGCGCCATTCAGGACGGCGTTCGCTGTCGTATCTCGTATCGCTCGATGGACGATGCACGGCCACGCGAGCGTCTGGTCGACCCCTTGCGCATTACGGCAAACGGCGACCAAACATACCTGATTGCCTGGGACATCGCAGTCGATGAGCAGCGCACCTATCGCATGGATAAAATCGAGGGACTCGCCTTGACGGAAGACTCCGTCGTGCCTCACGCACCGGACGTCGCATCCCTCCACGATTCCCTTGCCCGGACGCAGCGTAGTGCAAAGCTCTTGATGCCATTCGATATGGCGGAGCATCTGGACTGGGCCGGCATCACCCTAATCGAGCGCAGCGGAGCAGACATGGCAACGGTAACCGTGCATTACGGCTCCGAGCGTTGGCTACTGAGCCAGGTAATCGCAGCGGGCGGAGCCATCCGCATCTTGGATGACCCCGCCCTGTCAAAGCGTCTGTGCGATATGGCAAAAACCCTCGTCTGTCCGCTTTAGCGCCGCCGCTCGTGGCGTGCGCGCCACAGTTGCAGATAGTGCCCGATCTGCGCCGATTCGATGCGCTGGTAGGAGCTCGTGGGCAGCGACGTTAAGAACTTCTTTCCGTAGCCCTTCGTCACCAGGCGCGGGTCGGCCAGAATCAGCACGCCGCAATCGGTCGACGAGCGGATAAGGCGGCCGGCCGCCTGCTTGACCTCGAGCACCGCCTCGGGCAGCGAATAGCGCGCCCAAGCGCGGTCTTCGCGCAGGTTGCGCTCGCACGAGAGCGGGTCCATGGGGCTCGAGAACGGCAGCTTGGGAATGATGACGCAACGCAGCGTCTCGCCGCTGGCGTCGAATCCCTCCCAAAAGGCCTTAAGAGCAAAAAGCGACGAGGTCGGCTCGTTGATAAACCGGTCGCGCAGGCGACGAGGAGATGAGTTGCGCTGCTGGCAGTCGAGCTCCAGACCCGCACGGGCCATCTTGGGTTCAACGCGGGCGTACAGGTCTTCCATGTCGCGCCGATTGGTGAACAGTGTGAGCACCGATCCGCCCATGGCAAGATGGGCGTCGACCAGCACGCGCTCGAGCGCCGTAAGATAGCTCTCGCGATCGCGCGGATCGGGGATATCGCCCGCAACGACTACGGCCATGTTCGAATCAAAGTCGTAGCTCGAGTCTAAGTGCAGCGATGAGGATGTCGAAGCACCGATGCGATCGAGGCCGACCGCGTGGTTAAAGTGTTCAAAGCTTTTGGACACCGTCATGGTCGCCGAGGCAAAGATAGCCGTGTGAACCTCGGGCAGCCACTCGGTTGCCAAGGCCTCGCCAATGTCGATGCGCTCTGCGGTCATTGACTCTCCGCCGGCACGCAACCTGCGATTGACCTGCAGCGAATACACGTAGTGTTCATCGGTGCCATCAATGATGAGTTTGAGGTTCTCGGCCAGCTCGTGCAGGCGGCGCGAGATATCACCCAGGTCGACAACAACCTCGGGCTTGTCGGCGGCGACGGCTTGCACCAGCGCATCGACGCTCTTGTCAGCTTGTTCCAATGCGTCGATGGCAGCGTAGGCCGACTGTAAGAAATCATGCCAGTCGTCAGATTCGCGCAGCTCGGGGCCAATCCATAGATTGGCATTGTCATAACCCCCACGGGCACGGCGGCCGAGCTCGCGAACGCCATCGAACACGTCGGCGATTGCCATGCTCGCGCGCGCAACCGTCGACGTCGCCTTGGCAGTAAGGCCCAGATAGAGCGTAGAGCCCTCGGAGGTTGCCAAATCACGGGAAACCTGGCTTAGCGCGCCGGTGCTCGAGCCACCCAGGCGCTCAAACAGAACGCGTGATTCGTCCGCCGACACCACGCGTGCCCACTGACGGCGCGCCTCGCGCTCGATAGAATGAGCCTCGTCGATTACCCAATGACGAATCGGAGGCAAAATCCTGCCCTCGGCCGCGACATTGCGGAACAGCAGGGAATGGTTGGTGACCACCACATCGGCATGCGCCGCACGACGGCGAGCACCGTGGACCAAACATTTATCAGGGAAAAACGGGCAGAGGCGACGAGCACACTCGCGCGAGGCCGTCGTAAAGTCGGGGCGGTTGACGCTGCGCCACCGAATGCCAAGTGAGTCGAGGTCGCCATCGGCTGATTGGCAGACGTACGCCATAATGACCGCGACCGCCGTGAGCGTGTCCGCCGGATCGCGCTTGGTGGTAATCTCGACCTGGCCGCGGCTCATGCGCTCAAGCTTGCGCAGGCACGGATAGTGGTCATACCCCTTGAGAGCGCAAAATGACAGGCCACCGTCCAGTTGCTCGGCAAGTTTTGGCAGCTCATGGTACATGAGCTGGTCGGCAAGATTGTTCGATTTGGTCGCAATACCAACCGTGATGTTGTTACGGCGCGCTGCCTCGGCAAAAGGTACCAGATAGGCCATCGATTTGCCGACGCCCGTGCCCGCCTCAATTACACGATGAGTGCCCGTGACCAGCGCATCGCGGACCTCGAGCGCCATCGCGATCTGCTCATCACGCGGCTCGTAGGTGGGATACATGCGATTGACCAGGCCACCTGGCGCATAGTCTGCCTCAATCTCCTCACGACTCGGCATCTTGAGTACCGGCAGTTCGTCGGCGTCCACCCGATCGTCGGCGCGATCGGCCTTGAGAACGTCAGCACGAGCGGCGCTGAGAGAGAAGATAGAACCAGGGTTCTGCCCCGCCAAGAATGAGAAGATTGGACGATAGGACCAAGGCACGTCCGGATGCATGTCGGCTAGGCGCGCCATGAGGCCCTGAGGCAAGTCGGTGAGTGCCACGAGCAACACGCGCCATACGCCACACAGGGCGTCGACGTCGGCATTGGCACGGTGTGATACCGAGTCACAGCCAAACAGATCGGCCATAAAAGACAGCTTGTGCGAGGCCAGGCGCGGAAGCGCGATGCGCGACAGCGCCAGCGAATCGATCCAAATATCGCTCACGTTGACGCCGCCTTTGACCGACTCGATAAACGAGCGGTCGAACGTGGCGTTATGTGCGATTACCGGGCAACCACCGACAAAATCGGCGAGAGCGGCTACGGCCTCAACGGCCGACGGGGCATCTGCCACATCGGCATTTGTAATGCTCGTGAGCTCGGTAATCTCGGCGGGAATCAGCTGTTTGGGATGCACGAAGGTATCGAAGCGGTCGACGATCTCGCGGCCCGAAAGACGGGCCGCCGAGATCTCGATCAGCTCATTGTCCTGCACCGAAAGACCTGTGGTCTCGGTATCGAGGACGATCACATCTTCCTCGATAAGGCCGAAGGACTGCGTTTTGGCGCGCTCGGCAAGCGTGGCATAGGAGTCGATGACAAACTGCGGCGTTCCTGACGAAACCGCGTCCTCGATTAGCATGCAATGCCCGCTCGACGAAGGCCCATACGGATCAGGCTGTCACAGACCTGCGGGAACGTCATGTCGTCGGTGTGGCGGATCTCATCCGGATACAGCGACGTATCGGTCATGCCGGGAATGGTATTGGTCTCGAGGATGACGGGGCCGTCCTCACTCACAATAAAGTCGCTGCGCGAGATACCCAGGCAACCGAGGGCCTTGTGAGCAGCGCAGGCAAGCTCCTGAGCGCGAGTGTAATTCTCGGGTGAAATCTGCGCCGGAATGCGATGGATGTCCGTAGGGTCGACATACTTCACGTCCAGATCGTAGAACTCGCAGTCCTCGGGCTTACGAATCTCGACAATTGGCAGAGCGCGCACGTCGTCCTCGCCGTACACGCCGACGGTGATCTCGGTACCCTCGATGCACTTCTCGACCAGCACTTTGTCGCCGTACGCAAACGCCTTGGCGATTGCCGCGGGCAGCTCGGAGGGCTCATGGACCAGGGAAATGCCATAGCTGGAACCGTTGACGGCCGGCTTCACAAAGCAGCGCTCGCCACAAACCTCGACGATATGATCGATATCGACTTCATCGCCCACCTCGAGCGCGAGGCCGGGGGCAATGGGGATGCCCGCCTTGGCGTACAAGAGCTTAGAGACCTCCTTGTCGGCACCGCAGGCGCTGGCAAGCACGCCCGAGGCCGTGTAGGGGATACCCAGGGTCTCCATGGCGCCCTGCATGGCGCCATCCTCGCCGCCGGCACCGTGCATGGCGATAAACGCCACGTCAAAGCCGCCGGTCGCCATGGTTACCATAAAATCATCGGCAGCCGTGTCGAGCAGCTCCACCGAAGTGTAGCCGGCCTCCTTCAAGGCAACCACGACGTTCTTTCCCGAATTGAGCGAGATCTCGCGCTCAGCGGAATGACCGCCCGCCAAGACCGCTACGTGCATGTTCTCTAGGCTTTTACCCGGCATGGGCAGACTCCTCCTCTATAATTTCTGCAGCTGATACCATATTGTAGCGATACCCTCTACGTTTCCCCAAAATCGAAAGGCTTCCATGAATCCCAGGACTAAATCTCAGGACATTCGCGACTTGAGCCAAAACGATATTCGCGAGCTCGTGGCCGAGCTTGGCCAGCCCGCCTTCCGCGCGAAGCAGCTCATCGAATGGGTCTTTGAGAAGAACGTTTGTTCGTTTGACGATATGACCAACCTTCCCAAGGCTTTCCGCGAGCAGCTTAAAGAGGCTTTTGCCTTTGACACGCCGACTGAACTCACCAAGCAGGTTTCCAAAGATGGCTCTCGCAAGTATCTGCTCGAGTACCACGACGGCGTTTCCGTCGAGACCGTCGGCATGCCCCGTCGTAACAAACTTTCCGTCTGCGTTTCCACCCAGGCAGGCTGTGGCATGGGCTGTGCCTTTTGCGCTACCGGTCTCAACGGCCTCAAGCGCTCTCTGACCGCTCAAGAGATCGTCGACCAGGTACTTCATGTATCCAACGACTTTGGCGAGCGCGCCACGAGCGTAGTCTTCATGGGCCAGGGCGAGCCGTTTGCCAACTACGACGAGGTTCTCAAGGCGTTGCGAATCCTCAACGACCCCGATGGCATCGGTATCGGCGCTCGTCACCTCACCGTCTCTACCAGCGGCGTTATTCCCGGTATTCGCAAATTTGCCGACATCCCCGAGCAGTTCACGCTTGCCGTTTCCCTGCATTCCGCCATCCAGTCGACGCGCAACAAACTCATGCCCGGTGTTAAGAAGTACACGCTGCTTCGCCTTCACGAGGCGCTTCAGCTCTACACCGAGAAGACTGGCCGCCGCCCGACCTATGAGTATGCCATGATCGAAGGCGTCAACGATACGAATCCCGAAATGCAGGCGCTCTGCGACTTCTGCGAGGGAACGTTGTGCCACGTTAACCTGATCCAGCTTAACGACATCGAGGGCAGCCCGCTCAAGCCGTCGCCGATTCATAAGGTTGAGGATCTTCAGCGTCGTCTTGAGTCCCGTGGCATCGAGACCACGATTCGTAACTCCCGTGGTAACGATATTGACGCCGCTTGCGGACAGCTGAAGCAGCGCTTCAAAGTTCAGAAGAACGCATAGGGGAGTCGCATCCCAAAACGTTTCATGTGAAACACTGAACAGCCCCGGTTGCAGGATATGCAACCGGGGCTGTTTCATTTATTGACCTCAATTTTACTCAGCTGCTACTGGTTCCATTTTTACGGCCAAAATAAGGGGTCCTTGTCTCGTGAATCAGACAAGGACCCTTCAAAATATGCTGAGTAATTGTTAGGTACCTAATAGCCTACATTTTCCCATTGGTTGCTGACCCAACCTTGAGTAATCTTGGGATTCTTCGTTACCTGAGCAGTACGCATCGCAACATCTTCCGTCATAACATCCATTTTCTTTTTGGAAGTATCGACGATATCTTGCGCGCCACGAAGCAAACGACCTCGAAGTTCATCGTCTGTCGCGATCTTATAGCCAGCAAAGGCACCAGCTGCGACAGTTGTCGCCAATGCAATCGCAGTTAAGATCTTATTCCTCATCTTGGCCTCCTTGATCGAACTGAATCATTTCGCCAAGAATACGAGAGAGCTCTTCCTCGTCTTTAAACTCAATCTCAATCTTATTCTTTCCACGCGAGCTCTTCACACGCACGTTGGTATTAAATACCTGACGAAGCACACGGGCAGCCTTTTTAAAAGACTGAGGCGTTGCAGGCCTAGACGTCTTAGGTGTCTCTCCGGCAGAAAACAACGGAGCAAGATTTTCTGTCGCTCTTACGGAAAGGCCCTCCGCAACAACTTTCTCTGCAAGTCGAATACGCGCGTCCTCATAGGGAACTGCAAGAATCGCACGTGCATGACCAGCAGTAAGTTTGCCCTCAAAAATCATCTGCTGAACTATTTCGGGGAGATCGAGAAGACGCAGCGAGTTTGTAATTGCAGAGCGTGACTTGCTTACTGCCTTCGACAATGCCTCCTGGGTCATACCGCTAGCATCGATGAGCTGTCGATAGCCCTTAGCCTCTTCGACGGGATTCAGATCTGAACGTTGAAGGTTTTCGATAAGAGCAAGAGCCAGCATCTCTTCATCATTTACCTCTTTAATGATGACTGGCAATTCTTCAAGGCCAGCAAGCTTTGACGCCTGGTAACGACGCTCACCAGCGATGATCTCATAGCCGTTTCCATGCTTGCGAACTAAAAGCGGCTGCAAAACGCCATGTTCTTGGATTGACTCGCTCAACTCGCGAAGTTCAGTTTCGTTAAAGTGAATTCGCGGCTGATTAGGGTTGGGAACAATATCCTCAATAGGTAGCTTTGTTTCAGATGCGGCATTTGAAGCCGACACAGCCGAACCACCGGTCTCATACTCGGCCTCTGAGACCAAAGCATTGAGTCCACGTCCCAACCCGCCACGTTTCTTTACACTAGGCACGCTTGATCACCTCTTTTGCAAGGTTCATATATGCTTTTGCACCCTTATTCTGAGGTGCATAGGTAATTACCGGTTCCCCAAAAGACGGAGCTTCGGAGATTTTAACCGTACGTGGGATTAGCGTCTTAAACGCCTTATCACCAAAGTACGATTGAACCTCCTCAACAACCTGATTCGATAGTGAAGTACGCGAGTCATACATGGTCATAAGCACACCATAGGTGTCTAAGCCCTTGTTCAGCCTTGATTTGACCATCTTCATTGACTCAAGCAACTTCGTAACGCCCTCGAGTGCGTAATACTCGCACTGGATAGGAATCAAAACGCTGTCTGCTGCGGTCAAGGCGTTGATAGTAAGCAGGCCGAGCGAAGGGGGACAGTCAATGAAAATAAAATCGAACTCGTCCTGAATCGGCTCAAGCAAATCTTTGAGGCGGGTTTCACGAGCGATTGCGCTTACGAGCTCAATTTCCGCGCCTGCAAGCTGAATTGTAGCCGGAATTACGAATACCTTTTTACAATTTGTATCAAGAACAAGCGATTCTGCCGGCACATCATTCAACAATGCATCATAGATGCAGTGATCAAGGTCTTCTTTTTCAATTCCGAATCCACTAGTGCTGTTTCCCTGCGGATCAAAATCGACAATCAGTGTCTTACGACCCTGCTCACCCAGTGCTGCTGCAAGGTTTACAGCCGTCGTTGACTTACCGACGCCGCCTTTTTGATTGATGATTGCAATGATACGCGTGTCTTTTGCGCTCTTAGAACGCTTAACGTCGCGAAATCCCACGGTCCCTCCTGGTGTGTATTAAAGCTGTCAAACGGAGGATGTTTCACGTGAAACATTCCGAATCGATATCAACCGCCATGTTTCACGTGAAACACTGCAAGTTGTTAGTATCCATTATGTTTCACGTGAAACATCTAAGCAAGCGGATTCTTCTTTGCCATGCCATTTGCACGAGGCAGTGAAACAGATGCTGGATGACTCTTCTTAAGAACAATGAACTCCCTGTGACCCAAGCCTTCAGGCAAATCAATTGCGTTATTCAGAAGCAAAGTGAAGCCGCAAATCTTAGCTGCTGACATACCGGAAGCAAGCTCCTCATCCGAAGGATTGCCCTTGGTGATAACAAATAGCCCTCCATCCTTCAGGTACGGTGCCGCATACTCAACAAGAATCGGTAGAGGGGCCAGTGCACGGGCGGTTACGACAGAAAACTGCTTCTTATGGCTTCGAGCAAATTCTTCAAGACGATCATGAACCGCATGAGCATGTTTCAATCCAAGAACATGGACAAAAGAATTGACAGCATCAACCTTCTTGCCAACAGAGTCAATATAAGTAGCTTTACGATGCGTGGCTATGGTTAACGGAATACCAGGGAAGCCCGCACCTGTCCCCATATCAAGCAAAGCTCCCTCAGGAGCCTTGTTGATATAGGGGAGCAAAACAAGTGAGTCGAGGATATGAAGTACTGCAGCATCTTCTACATTAAGAATACGGGTGAGATTGGTTGTCTTATTTGTTTCTAGAACCAAATCCAAATGCTGAATACATTTCCTCAGCTCAACATCAGTTGCGCTCAAGGAATACTCTTTGCAATAGGAAGTTAGACGACTCAACATCTCGTCAGCCTGCTGATCAGTAAGTACTAACAACGAAAGCTCCTTTCTGACAAAAATCAGCGTATCGAGAACTTTTGACAAAAAAAGGGGACGTGGAAACCACGTCCCCTTAGCATAAGCTCAAGCAGATTATCGAGCAACAATCACTACGTGACGATCGGGGTCAGAGCCCTCAGAATGGGTATCGACCGCATCGTTGCCACGAAGTGCAATATGAACCAGTCGACGCTCATAGGCATTCATGGGCGGAAGCGAAACACTCTTATGAGTGCGAATAGCACGCTCGGCAGCAGACTGAGCCATGGAGGCAACCTTGTCCTGACGGCGGCTCTTGTATCCCTCGACGTCCACTACAACCGGATACCTAAAGCCAAGTTTGCGGCTCACCAGCAAAGAGAACATAACCTGAAGGGCATCAAGGGTGCGACCATGACGGCCAATGAGAACAGCAAGGTCGGGAGCCGTTACATCCAAAATCAGCTCACCTTCGTCGCCCTCATACTCATCGATAGGAGAGTTGGCGGCATCGAAGTGCGAAAGGATGGAACGCAGTATAGAAATCGCAACATCGGCAATGGTGTCAAGCTCCTCATCAGTCAGCTCTTCACCAGCCTTGTAGCGCTGTGCAATCTCGGGATAATCGCCCGCGACCTGCGGGGCAACCTCCTCAAGCATATCCTCGATGATCTCTTCAGACATAACGTACTCCAAAAGTTAGGTACCTAAATAAGATTGATATCCCACTACTTCTTCTTGTGCGGGCGCGGCTTCTTCTCGCGACGAGTGACCTCAACCTGCAGCGGAGCGTTCTTAAGACGCTCCTCCTCATCGGCCTTAGCCTTGTCGATGACCTTCTGCGTCACAAAGATCTGCTGGATGACCTGCCAAGCAGAGGACACGTCGTAGTACAGCAAAACGCCGACGGGAAGGCTCCAACCCATCCAAAGCATCATGACGGTCATGACGACGGCCATCATGCGCATGCTCTGGGCCTGCTGACCGGTCTGGTTACGCGACATGTACAGCTGCGGAATCAGGGTCAGGACGGCAAACAGGATCAGGCAGACCAGCGCAGGCAGTGCAACCATAAAGCCATCGGCAAAGGAAGCGCTCGGCGTGGTGGTCAGGTCGGGCAGGATGTTGAAGAACGAGAACGTGCCGTCGTTAAAGTACTGCGGCAGGTTGCGCAGCAATGTAAACAGGGCGAACAGGATAGGCATCTGAATCAGCAGCGGCAGACAGCCAGCCATGGGGTTGAACTTGTTCTCGCTGTAGAACTTCTGCATCTCCTCGGCCTGACGCTGGGGATCGTCTGCATAGCGCTCCTGGATCTCGAGCATCTTGGGCTGCAGCACCTGCATGCGGGCCGTCGACTTGGTCGACTTGAGCATGAGCGGCGTCAGCAGCAGACGGATGATGACCACCAGGATGATGATGGACAGGCCCCAGTCGACCGCAAAGGTCTGGATGAGCTTGAGCAGCTCGAAAAGGATGTTAACGATCCAATCCCACATGTAAGTTTTCCTCCGATAGCGAGTGCCCGCTAGGGCACAGGGTCATAACCGCCGACGTGCAGGGGATTGCAACGAGCGATGCGCCTCACGGCAAGCCAGCAGCCTCTCAAAACACCGTGCTTCTCAATCGCCTGGATGGCGTATTGCGAGCACGTTGGGTAATAAATGCAGGCGTCAGGCAATAAGGGCGAAATAACCTGTTGATATATGCGAATAGGAGCGATGGCAACACGTCGCAAAACGTGATTGCTCATCGCTCCTCCCCGGCAACGCCGGCGCGCTTCATAAGCGAACGCAACGCCTTGTCCATCTCCTGCGGCGAGGAAACCCTCGTCTTGGGAGTTGCAAACAAGATGATGTCATAACCCGCAACGGGAAATCCGCAGCTGCGGGCGGCCTCGCGCATCACACGCTTAGAACGGTTGCGCACGACCGCACAACCGAGCCGTTTAGCACCAACGAAGGCGACCCTTCCGGAGTCGCCTTCGCCAACCGATTCACATATGGTCATTCGAATCAGAGGATGATTGAAACGACGCCCCTGACTGAACACATGCTCGAAATCTTGCCGAGACTTAATAGTCTTCATGCGAGATGTGTGTATCGCTGCTAGACAGTGAGACGCTTGCGGCCCTTGGCGCGACGACGGGCGAGCACGGCACGACCACCCTTAGTGGCCATACGGGCACGGAAGCCATGGGTCTTGGCACGCTTACGCTTATTAGGCTGATACGTACGCTTCATCTTAAGTTCCTCCTGCTGCATTTCGAGTGTCCGCGGGGACGCGGACGCAGATATAGACACGTGAGCTTGAAGATTGTAGGGAAATCAATGTTCAAATGTCAAGAAATCAAAGGTAAAAGGTTGCGCAGTTCACACGGTTCCCCCATAAGCACAACCGAAATTTGCGCCTCATGGCAACCTTTCACGATATTTCATCGAGTTTTCAACAGGTCATGTTGGCAATGTTGAGAACTTTTCGTCCGATTTCCAAAGTTTTCAACAGGTTTTGAAAAGTTGTCGAAAGATGAGAAACATTGCACGGTGAGCTACTATCTGTTCGAAACCTTTTGAAAGATTGCGAGCGGCATGTCTGACGACTTTTACACCATGGTCGACTCCGGAGATCCGGCACCCGACAACGAGCACATCACCGGCGTACGCGAAGAGCGCGACGAGGACGAACAGACCGCAGTAAAAGCGCCTGCAGCGATGTATGCGGCGCGCATAGCGGTATACGACGACATGCTATCGACCCCGCGCGTGATTGTCATCGAGCCGCAAGACGTCCGCACGTATCTGGAAGAGACGACCAACACCGTCTACCAATGCATGAAGGAACAGGGTGGCCACATCTCGCTCATGGTCATCCGCGAGATTGTCGAAAACTTTATCCACGCGCACTTTGCCGAGCCCATCATCTCGATTCTGGACGGCGGAGACACCATCCGCTTTGCTGACCAAGGACCCGGCATCGACGACAAGGAACGTGCTTTCGACTTTGGCGTTACCAGCGCAAACAGCAAGATGAAGCGCTATATCCGTGGAACCGGAGCAGGGTTTCCCATGGTGCAGGAGTATTTGGAAAACGCCGGCGGTGCCGTATCCATCGAGGACAACATGGGCAAAGGCACCGTGGTTACGGTAAGCCTGAACCCTAAACGCGTGCAGGAAATCGAGCGTGCCGACGGACGCGGCGCTGCCGTGCGGCCCGAGACGGAGCAGCCCACATATCCCCTGCCGGGAGCTTTTGCGCAGCAGCCCATGGCAACGCAGCAGATGCAGCCCCCCGTGGGACAGATGCAGCAGCCCGGAATGCCTCCTACACAAGAACCCCAAGCGGCATCGATGTCGATGCCGCCAAGCATGCCAGAGGCCATGTCGCTGGCGGATCAGGATACAGCAGCAATGCAGCAGGCGACAGGGGCACCGGGTGGCCAGC